>CAZVLI010000134.1:0-8253 GCA_964627965.1 uncultured Rhodospirillales bacterium | reverse complement strand
GTCAATGGCGTGTTCTCGCACCACCACTACCACTCCACGGCGCATGAGGTGCTGGGGGTGATCTCCGGCTGGGCCGAGGTGCTGTTCGGCGGCCCGGGTGGTGAGCGCCTGCGCGTCGAGGCCGGCGACGTGGTGGTGGTGCCGGCCGGGGTGGCGCACTGCAACGTCGGCCAGGGTGGGGGCTTCTCCTGTGTCGGCGCCTACCCCGCAGGCCAGCATCCCGACCTGTGTCGCGACACGGCGAAGGATCGCGAGACCGCCCTCGACAACATCGCCGACGTGCCAATGCCGGCGCAGGACCCGGTACACGGCGACGGCGGGCCGCTGTTCGACGCATGGAGCGCATGAGCACGCAACAGCAGGCTCATAGCGCTGAGGTGGCCGTGTCCTGTCGGGCATGGCCATGAGCACCAACCTTCGTGCGATCGCGCTGCTGCTCGCCTCGATCGGTTTCATCACCGTCGTGGATACGGTCGCGAAGGCGAAGAGCGACGACCTGCACCCGCTACACATCCTCTGGGGCTACTTCTTCGGCATCTCGGTGACGCTCGCCGTCTACGTCGCGATCCGCCGCCGGGATGGCTTCGTCGCGGCGATGCGGACCGAGCGCCTGCCGCTGCACCTGGCGCGTACCTTGGCGCTGATCACCTCCATCGGGGCGCTGTTCATCTCGCTGGTGTGGTTGCCGCTGGCCGACGCCACGGCGATCAACTTCACCGCGCCGCTCTTCATCACCGCGCTATCGGTGCCGCTGCTGGGCGAACGCGTCGGTGCGCACCGCTGGGGCGCCGTCGTGGTCGGGCTTGCCGGCGTGCTGCTGATCGTCCGGCCAGGCTCGACACTGGCGCAGTGGGCTGCGCTGCTGCCGCTTGCCGGCGCGTTCTTCTTCGCGCTCTATCAGCTCACCACGCGCGTGCTGTCGTCGACCGAGCCGACCTTCCGCACGCTGATCTACACCGGCGTCGGCGGCCTGTTCTGGTGCTCGCTGCTGGTGCCGTTCTTCTGGCGCACCATGGAACTGGCCGACTGGGGCATCTTCGTCTTCATCGGTCTGCTCGGCGCGGCGGCGCACCTGTGTCTGATCAGCGCCTTCGGTCTCGCCGAAGCCTCGCTGCTGGCGCCGTTCAACTACTCGAAGATGCTGTGGGCAATCCTGGCCGGTTATCTGGTGTTCGGTGACGTGCCGAACGTCAACACGCTGGCCGGTGCCGCCGTCATCGCCGCCGCCGGCCTCTACGTCCTGTGGCGCGAACGCCGACAGGACACCGCGCCGGCCTAGTCCAGGTGCGGCGCGACGACCGCCTGCACGTCCTTGCTCTCGACCACCGGCACGAACTCGAAGTCGATCCCGACCGAGCGCCAGTGCAGCGACCATTCCTGCAGCAATCGCAGGTCGTCGCACTCCATGACCTGGAAGCAGCGGCGGAAGTTCGGCTCGATCCACGAGTTCACGTACTTCAGGCCGTCGGGCAGACCGCGCCCCGCGTCCCGAAGATGCTTGTAGATCGGGACCGGATCGCAATTCGGGAAGGTCTCGATCACCATGAACAGCATCAGTCGTCTCCACCCGCCGCCGGCACCGCCGCCGGCGTGACGTCGCGCCAGCGCTCACCCGGCAGCAGCAACCCCGCCGCCACCGCGATGCCCGAGGCACCGGCCAGCACCCAGAACAGCCCGTCCAGCGAACCGGTGACGCTGTGGATCACAGGGATGATGGCCAGGCCGATGGTGCTCACCCCCAGGGCCAGAACGAACTTCGCCCCGAACACCTGGCCGCGCCATTTCAAAGGCGTGTAGCGCGCGACCAGCGCGTTCTCCGCCGGCGTGCCGAGCACGTTCAACGTCACCATCAGCGCCACGACGGGCACCAGGACAGGCCCGAACAGCAGCATCGCCAGGATGTAGACCGGCGGCTGCGCCGCAAGGCACAGAACGTAGACCGGCTTCAGCCGGAACCGCTCGGCCAGCTCGCCGCCGAGGATCTGGCTCGCCGCCGCAACCAGGTAGACCACGGTCACGAGCCCGCCGATGCCGACGACGCCGCTGCCGGCGATGTCGTCGGCCAGGCGCTCTTGGAACACCTTCGGCAGCGCGTAGGATACCATCTGGTAGATCAGGCCGATGCAGGTGATGGTGATCGCCAGCACGATGATGGCGCGCTTCACCTCGTGCGCCTGCGGCGCCGGCTGCGGCGCGACGTCGGTCTCGGAATCGACGATGGCCCCGGTGCGCAGCGCCGCGACAAAGGCGATGCCGGTCGCCAGACAGACCACGCCGGGGACGATGAAGGCCGCGCGCCAGCCCCACAGGTCGGCCAGGAAACCGGCGGTGACGGCCGCGATCGCCGTACCGATCGAGCCGAACACGCCGCTGATGCCGAGCGCCCGGCCCCGGTTCTTGGCATTCTTCACCAGCCACGGGATGCCGACGGGATGATAGATCGAGGCGAACAGGCCGATCAGCGCCAGCCCGATGCCCAGCCCGAGCGGCCCGTCGACCATGCCGGTGAAGATCGAGGCCGCGCCGGTGCCGATGAAGAAGACCGCAATCATGCCGGTCGAGCTCCAGCGGTCGCCGAGCCAGCCGGCCGGCAGAGCGCCGGCGCCGAACAGAATCGCGCCGGGGATCGAATAGGCGAACAGCGTTGCGTACGGCACCTGCCACTCGCGCTCCAGCACCAGCACGACGGTGGCGAAGAACAGCACGAACATGTGGCTGTAGGTGTGCGCGATGCTGGAGAAGCCCAGCGTCAGGCGCGACGACGACGATGGCATCTACCCGGCCCTTCGATTTGCGGAGGCTTGGTCTACCATGGCGACTCGGGCGGAAACAGGGCCATTAGGAGATGGGTGGTATGCGTTGGGACCGGATGCTGCGCGCGGTGCAGGCGCATGCCGAGGGGGAGGTCGGCCGAGTGATCACCGGCGGATTCGACACCCCGCCCGGCGCCACCATCGCGGACAAGGCGCGCTGGCTGGCCGACAACGAGGACGGCCTGCGACGCCTGGCGCTCTACGAACCGCGCGGCAGCGCGCCGATGTTCGCGACGCTCCTGGTACCGCCGTGCGATCCGAACGCCGATCTCGGGCTGATCATCATGGGCTCGGTCGACTATCCGGCGATGTCCGGTTCCAACGCCATGTGCGCGGTGACGGTGGCGCTGGAAACCGGCTCGCTGCCGATGCAGGAACCGACCACGGAACTGATCCTCGACACCCCGGCCGGACTGGTCCTGGCAGTGGCGACGTGCGCCAACGGGCGCTGCGAGACGGTCACCTTGACCGGCCTGGAGAGTTTCGCGGTTGCCGCCGATGCGCCGATCGAGGTCGACGGCATCGGCGAGGTGAGTTGCGACATCGCCTACGGCGGCGCCTTCTACGCGCTGGTCGACGCCGATGCGCTCGACCTGAAACTGGTGCCGGCCGAGGCGCGCGAGATCGTCGAACTGGGCGAGCGGATCACTGCCGCCGCGCGCGAGCAGTACCCGATCACGCATCCCTCGCGGCCGCATATCTCCGGCATCATGGCGACACACTTCGGCGGCCCGCCCGCTAGTGATGGCGTGCGCCGCTCGGCCATGGCCTTGCCACCCGGCCGGCTGGACCGTTCGCCGTGTGGCACCGGTACATTGGCCAAGATGGCCGCGCTGCACGCGCGCGGCGAACTGAAGGTCGGCGACACGCTGGTGCACGAGTCGATCATCGGGACGCGGTTTCAAGCCAGGCTGGAAAGCGTCGACGGCGGCGTGGCGCACGGCGCGCTCACTGGCCGGGCCTGGATAACCGGCCTGCTGCAACTCGGCGCCAGCCCGGACGACCCGCTCACCGATGGCTTCGTCCTGCCCGACACTTGGGGACCGTCAGCGGTCTAGCGGCGTCGACACTTCGATCAGGTTGCCGTCCGGATCGCGGAAATAGATCGACAGGATCGGGCCGGTCGCGCCGGTGCGGCGCGAGGCCGGCACCTCGATCTCGACGCCGGCGGCGCGGATGCGCGCTTCGGCTTCGGCGAGCGGCAACGATGTGAGGAAGCACAGGTCGCCGGAGCCCGGCGTCGGCGTCTTCGCCTTCGGTTCGAACTCGTTGCCGGCCGGATGCAGGTTGATCTTCTGGTTTCCGAACCGGAGCGCCACCCGGCCCTCGCCGAAGGTCTCCACAGTCATGCCGAGCGCGCGGGTGTAGAAGTCGCAGGTCGCCTGGATATCGGCGACCGTGAGCACCAGATGGTCGAGGCTAGAAATCATCGTCGTCCTGCGTCTCGCGGATGATCCAGCTCAGGAAGTCAGGGTTGCCGCCCTGGATCGGCAGCGAGATCACGCACGGCACCTCGTCGGGGTGCTCGGTACGGACAAGCTGGTTGATCTTGCCGATCAACGACGAGCGAGTCTTCACCGTCATCGCCGTTTCCTCGTCCTCCTGCACGGCGCCTTCCCAGCGATAGATCGCGGTGTGCCCGCCATGCACGTTGACGCAGGCGGCCAGCCGCTTGTCGACCAGCTGGCGCCCGATACGATGGGCGGTCTCGGCGTCAGGACAGGTGACGTACAGCAGGACGTAGTCGTTCATCGCCTTTCTCCGTCTCGGCAGCTGGCTCCAGCGTGCGATGCAGCGTCCACATGATCGCCAGCAGGAGGACGAGCGCACCGCCCTGGTGCGCGACGCCAAGCCACACCGGCACCTGGGCCAGCAATGTGGCGATACCCAGTACGACCTGCAGCGCCATCGCGGCGACGATCCAGACGGATGCCGACCAGCCGACACGCCACGCCATCACCAGCGTGGCGACGATGACGACGTAGGCGCCCCAGCGGTGATCGAGCTGTACCGAGGTCGGGTTCCACAGCAGGTCGTGCCACAGCGGCGCGCCGGCATAGGCGTCGTCCGGTATCCACGCGCCGTTCATGGTCGGAAAGGTGTTGTAGATCAGGCCGGCGCTGAGCCCGGCCACCAATGCTCCCGACAGCAACTGCACGAAGACCAGTCCGCCCAACCCGGCCAGCCAGATCGCGGGCGTCGACCAGGCGCGCAAGCGTGGTCGCAGGATGTCGAGCGCCACCCAGACCAGCGCCAGCAGGATCGCCACCGCGAGCCCCAGATGGGTCGCCAGCCGCAGGTGGCTGACGTCCGGTCGGTCGATCAACCCGGAGGCCACCATCCACCAGCCGACGGCACCCTGCAGTCCGCCGAGCACGAACAGGCCGACGAGCTGCGGCAAGCGTTGGCGACGGACCCGCCCGGTGATCGCGAACCAGATGAACGGCAGCGCGAAGGCGACGCCGATCAGCCGGCCCCACAGCCGGTGCGCGTATTCGAAGGCGAAGATCAGCTTGAACTCGTCGAGCGTCATGCCGCGATTGACGAGCTTGTATTCGGGGTAGTTCTTGTAGTCGGCGAAGGCCTGCTGCCAGGCCGCGTCGGTGAGCGGCGGCAGCCACCCGGTCACCGGGCGCCAGTCGACCATCGACAGCCCGGACTCGGTCAGCCGCGTGGCGCCGCCGAGCAGCACCATGAACACGACCATGGCGGCCAGGACCAGAAGCCACAGGCCGATCGGACGTTCGCTCTTGTAGGAAATGGTCGGAGCGGCGGGACTCGAACCCACGACCTCTAGCTCCCCATGCTAGCGCGCTACCAGGCTGCGCCACGCTCCGGACCGGGTGTCTTGCGACGGGCCGGCACTATACACACGCTGGCGCGGGCGGCAATGCCGCAACGCCGCGACCCGCGCAACACGACGGCGTTGGATCGATATGGTGTATCCGCGCTCAGAAGGAAACGTGGCTGCGACGGGATATCGCGGGCCCGCTAGCGACGGCGCAGGAGTTCCCGCAGCCGTTGCAGGTCGTCGACCACCTGGGTCAGCTTGCGACGCTCATGGTCGCTCAGCCGATGCGGCTGGGCGTCGCCATTGCCATTGCTCGACGGTGCCGACGGCGCGGCCATCACGGCGGCGGCGACAGGCTCGGTCGCATCGCCTTCGTGAAGCCGCCTTCCCGCTTCAACGACGGACTTTGCGCCATTTTCTTTAAGTAGTTTCTGAACGCCCTTGATGGTGAAACCGTCGATGTAGAGCAGGTGGCGGATGCCGCGCAGCAAATCGACGTCTTCAGGACGGTAGTACCGTCGCCCGCCACCGCGCTTCAGGGGTCGCACCTGGGAGAACTTGCTCTCCCAGAAGCGCAGCACGTGCTGCGGGACGTCGAGGTCGTCGGCGACCTCCGAAATGGTCCGGAACGCCTCCGGCGACTTCGGGGCGCGACGGCCATTGCCGACCTGGCGTTCGCCGGTGTCGACCATACCTAGGGCTGCTCCTTGGCGCCGCTAAGCGACCGGTTTATCTGTTCTTTCAGCACATGGCTCGGCCGGAACACGAGCACCCGACGCGGATCGATCGGGACCTCTTCGCCAGTCTTCGGATTGCGTCCGATGCGGCCGCCCTTCTGCCGCACCGAGAAGCTGCCGAAGCTGGAGATCTTCACCGTGTCGCCTTGCACGAGACGGTCGCCAATCTCGGCCAGAACCGACTCCACAAGCTGTGCTGATTCATTGCGCGAAAGGCCGACCTCTTGATAGACGGCCTCGCTCAGATGTGCCCGAGTGATCGTGTGACCGGCCATGGTCTTCGTTCCTGCCCCCACGCCTAAAGTGAAATCTTAGCGCAGAGGAATTATCCCGTCAATATCAACGGGATGCAGGCCGGTTCTCAAGTCGATTGACGATTCGATCGCCAAGGTTGGCTAGTTAAGCATAATCCAGGCTACCAGCGCGCCAGGGCGGCGCCCCAGGAAAAGCCGCCACCCATGGCTTCCATCAGCACCAGGTCACCCTGCTTGATACGGCCATCGTCGACCGCCGTGGCCAGTGCCAGGGGCACCGAAGCAGCCGACGTGTTGCCGTGCTGGTCGATGGTGGTGACGACCTTCTCCGCCGGCAAGCCGAGCTTGCGGCCGGTGTGGTCGATGATGCGCTTGTTGGCCTGATGCGGCACCAGCCAGTCGATGTCCTTGGCGGCGAGCTCGTTCGCCTCCAGCGCCTCGCACACCACCGACGAGAGGTTACGCACGGCGTGCTTGTAGACCTCAGGCCCCTTCATCCGCAGGTGGCCGGTGGTCTGCGTGGTCGACACGCCACCGTCGACGTAGAGCATCTCGCGATGCCGGCCGTCCGAATGCAGATGGGTGGAGATCACACCGCGCCCGTTGCGGGCATCGCCATTGGCCATCTTGGCTGAACTCAGCACGACCGCACCGGCGCCGTCGCCGAACAGCACGCAAGTCGTCCGGTCTTCCCAGTCCAGAATGCGGCTGAAGGTCTCCGCGCCGCAGACCAGCACGTTCTGCGCCTGCCCAGCGCGGATGAAATTGTCCGCCACGGCCATCGCGTAGATGAAGCCAGTACACACCGCCTGCACGTCGAAGGCGGCGCCGTGATGGATGCCGAGGCGCGCCTGCACCGTCGTCGCGGTCGCCGGAAAGGTGTAGTCGGGCGTCGCCGTTGCCAGCACGATCAGGTCGATGTCGGTCGCCGGCATGTCGGCGCTCTTTAGCGCCCGCGTGCAGGCCTCGAACGCCAGATCGGAGGTTACCTCGCCCTCGGCCGCGACATGCCGGTTGCGGATGCCGGTGCGCTCCACGATCCAGTCGTCGCTGGTTTCGACGATCTCCGCCATGTCGTCATTGGAGAGCTTCTTTTCCGGCAGGTAGGCGCCGCAACCGACAATGATGGACCGATACATGGATGGGCGCTCTTACGATACGACTGCCTGTGGCGCGTCGGCGACACCGCCGAAGCGGTGATAATCCTCTATGATTCTTCCGCCCACGTCATCTGTCGCGAGATCAGCGGCCAGGCCGATGGCCGTGGCGAAGCCGGCGCCGTCGCTGCCGCCGTGGCTCTTCACCGAGATACCGTTGAGGCCGAGCAGCACGCCGCCATTGTGCAGGCGCGGGTCCATGCGCTGGCGGAACGAATGCAGCGCGGAACCGGCGAGCACCGCACCGGCCTTGGAGAAGATCGATCGGGTGAAGGCGGCGCGCATGAACGAGGCCAGCAGCTTGGCCGTGCCCTCCGCCGTCTTCAGCGCGATGTTGCCGGAGAAGCCGTCTGTGACCACGACGTCGACGGTTCCGAGCGCGATGTCGTTGCCTTCGATGAAGCCGTAGAACTCCAGCGGCAGGTCCGACTCGCGCAGCACCCGCGCGGCTTCCTTAACCTCGTCGTTGCCCTTCTGCTCCTCCTCGCCGACGTTGAGCAG
>CAZVLI010000133.1:0-8271 GCA_964627965.1 uncultured Rhodospirillales bacterium | reverse complement strand
CCCCTGCCACGACGAGGATCTGCCGGGCGAGGCGGTGCTGTTCGGCGAGGCCTTCCCGACGCCATCGAAGCGCGGCAAGTTTGTGCCGGCCGAGATCGTCTCGCCGGACGAGTTACCCGACGCCGAGTACCCGATCGTGCTGACCACCGGACGCATCCTGGAACACTGGCACACCGGCCAGATGACCCGGCGCACGTCGGTGCTCGACAACATCGAGCCGGAAGCGATGGCGCACATCGCGCCGACCGACCTGGAGAAGTTTGGCCTCGCCGCCGGTCAGCGCATTAAGGTGAGCAGCCGGCGCGGCGAGATCGAACTCACCGCCCGCGCCGACGGCCACGTGCAGCCGGGCATGGTGTTCATCCCCTTCTGCTACGCCGAGGCCGCCGCCAATCTCCTGACCAACGCCGCGCTCGATCCCTTCGGCAAGATCCCGGAAGTGAAGTACTGCGCCGTGAAGGTGGCGGCGGCCTAGCCGGTCAGCAGCCGCTCCGCTTCGGCCAGGTCGTCCGGCCGGTTGGCATTGAAGAAGGGATCGACCGGTTCGGCCGGCCAGTCGACGTGCGCCACGCCGTGCCGCGCCGTCCACATGTCGATCTTGCGCAGGCCCTCTTCGGTGAGCGCGTGGCGCAGGTCGTCCGCCAACGCCACCGACCACACCGCGACCACCGGATGCGCTTGTTCGCCCGAGCGCGCGCACGCCACTGGCGCGCCCGTCGCCAGCAATCGCTCCACCAGGTCCCCGGGCAGGAAGGGCGCGTCGGTCGGGAAACTGGCGACCCAGTCCGCGCCATGCGCCGCCGCCCAGGTCATCGCGCTCAGCACGCCGGCCAGCGGCCCCGCGTAGCCCTCGATCTCATCCGCCACCACCGGCAGGCCGTAGCCAGCGAAGCGCGCCGGATCGCCGTTGGCGTTGATGATTAGGCGGTCGACTTGGCCCCGCGCCCGCGCGATCACGTGCTCGATCAGCGGTCGGCCGGCGAGCGGCCGCAGCGCCTTGTCGCCGCCGCCCATGCGTCGGGCCAGACCACCGGCCAGAAGCACGCCGACGACGGTCATGCGGCGTTGTCTTGGCCGGCCTTGCGGGCGACGTGTTTCGGTTCGTCCTCGACCGCCGACGCGTCGGCGTCGAACTCGATACGCTGCTCGCCGGCAAGGCACATGAAGCGCCGGCCGCGCGCCCGGCCGACCAGCGTCAGGTTCGCCTGCCGCGCCAGTTCCACCCCCCAGGCGGTGAAGCCGGAGCGCGACACCAGGATCGGCAGCCCCATCTGCACCGTCTTGATGACCATTTCCGAGGTCAGCCGGCCGGTCGTGTAGAAGATCTTGTCGGTCGGATCGACCTGCTCGCGCCACATCCACCCGGCGATCTTGTCGACCGCGTTGTGCCGGCCGACGTCCTCCATGTAGACCAGCGGCCGGTCGCGCGCGCACAGCACACAGCCATGAATCGCGCCAGCCGCGAGATACAGGCTCGGCATGGTGTTGATCTGGCGGGTGAGCGCGTAGAGCCACGAGGTCTTGAGCCGTGCATCCGGCGCCAGCACCGTGGCCTCGAACCGCTCCATCACGTCGCCGAAGACAGTGCCCTGGGCGCAGCCGGAGGTCAGCGTCTTCTTCTTCAGCTTCGCTTCGTAGTCGGTCGGCCGCGCGGTGCGCACCACCACCACGTCCAGTTCCTCGTCGACATCGATGCCCTCGATCTCGTCGTCGCGCTCCAGCATGCCCTGGTTCAGCAGGTAGCCCAGCGCCAGCAGGTCCGGGTGGTCGCCGATCGTCATCATGGTGACGATCTCCTGCCCGTTCAGGTAGAGAGTCAGCGGCCGCTCGACCACGACGGCGGCATCGACCGGCCGCCCCTCATGATCGACCCCGGACAGCGCCCGTGTCAGGCGCGGGTTGTCCGGGTCCGGCTTTATCAGCGGATCGCTCATGCCGGCACTATGGCATGCCGCGCGGTTGTGTTCACAGCGGCGAGCCGCTAGATGATCGGCCATGAAGATGACCGACGACGACCTCGCCCAAGCCATCCGCCAAGCCGCCCTGGATGCCGGCGCGCACATCATGCGCATCTACGCCACCGACTTCGACGTCGACTACAAGGACGACGCCTCGCCGGTGACCGATGCCGATGCCGGCGCGGAGAAGATCATCCTGGCCGCGTTGGAAAAACTCACGCCCGACATTCCCATCGTCGCCGAAGAACGCGCGGCGGCCGGCAACATCCCGGATATCGACGGCGGCCCGTTCTGGCTCGTTGATCCGCTCGACGGCACGCGCGAGTTCATCAACCGCAACGGCGACTTCACCGTGAACATCGCGCTGGTCCGAGACGGCCGGCCGACCGTCGGCGTGGTCTTCGCGCCGGCGCGCGGCTTCATGTTCGTCGCCGCTGGCCCCGGGAAGGTGACGCGCGAAGTCGACGGCGGACCGCCACAGCCGATCGCCTGCCGCGCCACGCCGGCCGAGGGCGCGGTCGTGGTCGCCAGCCGCTCGCACCTGTCGTCCGATACCGAGGAATGGCTGAAGACCCAGAAGGTGCAGTCGATGAGCCCGGCCGGCAGTTCGCTGAAGTTCTGTCTTGTCGCGACCGGCGACGCCGACCTCTACCCGCGACATGGCCGCACCATGGAATGGGACACCGCCGCGGGGCATGCCGTGCTAGCCGCCGCCGGCGGCAGCGTGCGACGCACCGACGACACCGACCTGACCTACGGCAAGCCCGGCTTCGAGAACCCGCACTTCATCGCCCGCGGGCGCGATTAGGCCCAGACGTCGCTGAGGAACCGGACCCAATTCTCGCCCATCACGCGGCGGATTCGGGTCTCCGACCAGCCGCGACGCACCATCGCCGCCGTCACGTTCGGAAAATCCTGCAAGCCCTGTAGATCGTCCGGGTAGATCAGCTCGGGCATCGGCGCCAGCTCGCGGGCGTGCCCCTTGTCGCGCAACAGCTGGCGCCAGAAGTCGGTATCGTTCTCGTAGCCCTGCGTGAAGTCGGTGCCGACGCCGATATGTTCCTCGCCGGCGACGCCGATGCAATGCTCGACCGCGTCGAGGAAATCGCCGAGCTGCGACTCCGGTCCACGCGCCTGGAACGGCGGATAGGGCGTCACGCCGATCAGGCCGCCGCGCTCGGCCACCTTGCGCATCGCCGCGTCCGACTTGTTGCGCGGATGGTCCAGCAGCGCCGACGGCGCGACGTGGCTGTAGGTCACCGGCCTGGCCGAGGCCTCGACCACGTCGTCGGCGGTCTTCGCGCCGACATGGCTGAGATCGGCGGCGATGCCGACCCGGTTCATTTCCGCCAGCACCTCGCGGCCGAAGTCGGTGAGCCCGCCATCACGGCTCTCGAAACAGCCGCAGCCGACCGCGTTGGCGGTGTTGTAGGTCATCTGCACCACGCCGACACCCAGGTCCTTCATCAGGCCGACGAAGGGCAGGTGGTCATCGAAATGCGAGGTGTCCTGAAAGCCGAGCACGATGCCGACCTTGCCGGCTTCCTTCGCGCGCCGGAAGTCGACCGCGGTCCGGACCTGCAGGATGATGTCGTCGTGTTGCTCGAACCAACCCCGCCATCGCGCCAGGTCCCGGAAGGTCTCTGGACCGCGCCGATAGGGCCAGCTCGCGGTGCAGTTGGCGGCGGTCAGGCCACCGGCATGCATCGCCTCGAACACCGGCCGACCCCAGTTCGAGATGATCAGGCCATCGAAGACGACGGCGTCGGCGTGCAGGTTGGTCGCGTCCATGGCAATCGCTCTCCGCTTACGCCAGGAAGCGTGGCACGCGACGAACCTGAGTGAAAGGAGTCGACGTCGGCGCCTAGTCTGCGTCCTCCGCCTCCAGGGCCCGCAGTTCGCGTTCGAGCTCGCGCTTGCGAAGTTCCAATGCTTCACGGCGCCTCGCGCGCGCCTCCGGCGTGTTGTCGCGCGTTGGCGCTGCGTCGCGGGGTGGTTCGACGGGCTCCACCACTCGCGGCGGTGGCTCCTTCTTGACCGCTTCCCCAACCGTACCGGTCGAGCCCCGCAGAACGTCTCGTAGAAATCCCGCGACCTGAACCGGCGCGCCAGACTCCGCCATCGGCGCAGCCATGGCCGGCCTGACCAGGGACATGTCCGCCAGGGCACCTCCGCTCGGGCTGCCGACGTTGAGATATGACGAGATCAGCGCCGGCGCCGCGATCCCGAGCTGCACCAGCTTGATCGCCTTCTGCTCGTCGGTGTTGGCCATCGCCACGATGCCGCCAAGCACGAACAGCGCGAGATATCGAATCCCGGTCCCGACGACCAAGCCCGGCGTCAGCAAATCGTAGTGGTCGATGATCGAACTCAGGTCGGTCGCGATCAGTGTGACCAGCAGGGGCAGCAACGCGCCACCGCCACCGATCCAGAATCGTCGCCGGGCTCCTATGCCCATGATCCGGCTCCTTTCCGCTGCCAACGAGGTGCAGGCGCCGCACGGACGCATGCACCCCGTCATCAACTGGGCGTGGCAGCCGGATCGGATCGGCAATCGGAAAGGGCTCGTCCTGCGCCGCCCGACCCCTCGGCTTCGCATGCCCTGACTCACTCACGCTATCGCGTGCCGGGAAGTCGCGAATTGACCTGACGCAATCCTGGGCGGCATCGTTCGCTGGCCGAGCTAGAGGAGTTCTCACGATGTCCATCAAGGTCTACGACTGGATCAGGCACCACGCACGCCGCGTGCCCGATCAGACGGCCAGCACCGACCTGCATTCCGGGCGCAGCTACACCTACGCCGAGATGGACAACCGCGTGCGGCAATGCGCCGGCTTCCTCGCCGGGCTCGGCGTCGGCCAGGGCGACCGCTGCGCCGTGCTGCTGCCGAACACGTCGGACTTCTTCGAGGTGCAGTTCGCCTGTGCCCGGCTCGGCGCGATCTTCGTGCCGCTGAACTGGCGCCTCACGGTGGCGGAGCTGACCTACATCGTCGGCGATGCCGGCGCCAAGGTGCTGATTCACGACGACAGCTTCGCCGACACGGCAGAGGCGCTGAAGGATCCCTGCGGCATCGCCCACCTGGTCGAGACCAACGCCGCCGGCGCCGACAATGCCTACGAGTACGGTCTCGCCAAGGCCGGCGACCCGCCGCCCGCGCCGCCGCTCACCCACGACGACATCTGGACGATCATGTACACGTCCGGCACCACCGGGCATCCGAAGGGCGCGATCATCACCCACGGCATGACCTTCTGGAACGCGGTCAACCTGGGCGGCCCGCACCTGGTCGGCCCGCAGTCCAAGCTGCTGAACGTGCTGCCGCTGTTCCACACCGGCGGGCTCAACTGCTACTGTAACCCGGTCTTCCATGCCGGTGGGACCGTTGATGTCGTGCGCGACTTCGACCCCGGCGCGGCGCTGGAGCTGCTGGGCGACAGCGAGCGCGGTTACACGCACTTCTTCGGCATCCCGGCGCACTACCTGTTCATGAGTCAGCATCCCGACTTCGCCACGACCAACTTCGACCACGTGCAGGTGGCCGGCATCGGTGGCGCCCCGAGCGCGCTACCGCTGCTGGAGGCGTGGGCGGCGCGCGGCCTGTCGCTGGCACAGGGCTTCGGCATGACCGAGACCAGCCCGGCGGTGTGCGCGCTCGACGCGCCGATGGCGCTCGCCAAGGCCGGCTCGGTCGGCCTGCCCGTGCTGCACAACGAGGTACGGCTGGTGGCGGAGGACGGCAGCGACGTCACCGAGCCCGACACCATCGGCGAGCTGTGGGTGAAGGGGCCGAACATCACTCCGGGCTACTGGAACAAGCCGGAGGCGACGGCGCAGACCATCACCGACGGCTGGCTCCACACGGGAGATGCCGCCACGCGCGACGCCGACGGCTACTACTACATCGTCGACCGCTGGAAGGACATGTACATCTCCGGCGGCGAGAACGTGTACCCGGCCGAGGTCGAGAACGTGATCTACCAGCTGCCGCAGGTCGCCGAGGCCGCCGTGATCGGCGTGCCGGACGAGCGCTGGGGCGAGGTCGGCTGCGCCTTCATCGCCGTGAAGCCCGACCAGGACCTGAGCGAGGCCGACGTGCTGAAGCACTGCCAGGACAAGCTGGCCCGCTACAAGCAGCCGAAGACGGTCCGCTTCGTCGACGCCCTGCCCCGCAACGCCACCGGCAAGGTGCTGAAGCGCGAGTTGCGCTAGGAGATGCCCGGATCAAGCCCGGGCATGTCCAGTTAAGCCCTTCCAGCGCTGAGCCCACTATGCATCGTCTTTGCAAGTGCAGGGACGTGGATGGCCGGGACAAGCCCGGCCATGACGGAACTTGTTGATCTCCCACCAACACCGGCATGCCCCGGCTTGTCCGGGGTATCCACGCCCAGAAACAGACCGGTCGGTTGCGGTTTCTCAGTCCGGTGCCGCCCGGGTCATTGCAACCGCCTGAGCAGCAACAGGAAACGGGCCGAGCGCCGCAGCCTCAACCGGACACCCGCGGGTAAGTCCCGGGCATGATGGGCCTTACCTGACGTTATCGCCGGGCTTGACCCGGCGATCTCTATGCCCGCGCTAGACCAGATAGATCCGCGTGCCGCCGATCTTCAGCTCGGTGCCTGCGGCGCCACGGTCCTTCATCTTCACGTCGATGCCGCCGAGGCCGGGGCCGCGGCCGTCCGTCGCTTCGACAACGCGCAAGGGCGCGCCGTCGAGCTCGATCTCCCGGTCATTGACTGGCAAGTCGAGGATCTTGCCCCACAAGCCGGCCATCATGTCCGGGTCGGTGTGCTGCAGCTCCGCACCGACCAGCGCGAGGCCCTTGTCGGCGCGGACGTGCTTGCGCCAATCCGGCCCGGCCGGCGGCCACTCGGCATCGGCAACGCGGGGATCGGCGCCCGGCACCGAGTCCACCGACAGCAGAATCCCGGCGCAGTCCGACGGATGGAAATGCGTCGCGATGTAGTCCGGCCGCTCGATCGGATGCGCCGCGCGCACGCCCAGAGCCGTGATCCGCTCGCGGTCGGCATGCGCGTCGTCGCCGTGCAGGATCACCATGTAGCCGCCGTTGCCACCGCGCCGGTCGAGATAGCGTCCGGCCGCCGTGTTTTCCTCCACCGGTGCCACCACCTCCAGGAATTCGTTGCCGAGCGGCATCACGGCGTTCACCAGTCCGTACTGGGCAACGGCACCGTCGCGAAAGCAGATGTCCATCCCGAGCTGCTCGCACAGCTCGCCGACCGTCGGTTCCAGCTTGTCGGCAACCAGGCAGATCTGACGCAGGCGCATGGCGTTCACTCCCTCTTCGCTTCTTATGCAATCCCAGGTTGCATCCGCACCCAACAATTCGTTCACTACCGGTATGGCAATGCTGTGTCTGGGCAGACCGACCGGGGGACATGGCCAAGTCGACTATACACGCGGCCGCGGCGAGCATCTTGCACGGCGAGGCAGGCTTCCATACCGGCGTCGTGGCGACGGTCGCGCTGACTGTCATCTGCGCGGTGATGGTCTGGCCATTGCCACCCGAAGCATTGATCCGCGACCTCAACATCGACGACTCGTTCTACTACTACCGGATCGCCGCCAACTTCGCGGCCGGCCACTTCTCGACCTTTGACGGCATCAACGCGACGAACGGTTATCACCCCGCCTGGGCCGCGTTGCTGATACCGATCTTCGCTGCCACCGACGATCCGATCCTGCCGGTCCGCATCGTCGCGGTACTGGAATACGCCCTGTTGGCCATCGGCCTGATCGCGTTCCTGATCTACGCCCGGGCAAGCCGCTGGTACTGGCCAATTGCCGCGCTACCGGCCGGCATGTTGATGGCCACGCCGGAGTTCCACAAAGGCATGGAGAGCGGGCTGTACGGGTTCGCACTGCTCGTGATGCTGCCGCTCGTCGCCCGCTGCGTCGCGCCAACTGCACGGCCGGCTGCATGGGCGGCACTGGCCATTCTGCTGGCGATCCTGCCCTGGGTCCGGCTGGAGGCCATCGCGGTCAGCCTCGCCGTCGCGGTGCTGTGCCTGGCGTATGCCCTTTCGTTCAGCAAAACCTCGTCGCGCGCCATCTGGTTGCCGCTGTCGGCCACGGTCGCCAGCGTGGCGGTCTACGCGATCACGCAACAACTTCTCTTCGACGTCCCGGTGCCAGTCAGCGGCCTGCTCAAGCAGCATTGGAGCGATCTGATCTTGCGCGATCTGCCGGACCTGTCGCTGACGGAGCGGTTGGCGAGCTATGTCGATCATGACGACGGCTGGCATCGATGGTGGCTGACGGCGTGCGCCCTTGCCGTCGCCGCCGTGGCGCT
>CAZVLI010000132.1:0-8287 GCA_964627965.1 uncultured Rhodospirillales bacterium | reverse complement strand
CGGCAGGTCGAGATAGCCCGGCGCGACGCCGGGATTCTTCACCCACAGCTCGCCGTCGCGCGGGTCGGTCTCGCCGGCGCCGTTGACCAGCTTCACCTCGCCCTCCGGCCAGGCGACGCCGGCCGAGCCGCGCGGGATCGGCCGTCCGTCCAGCGGCGGTCCGAGCATCACCGGTCCGCCCTCGGTCAGGCCGTAGCTCTGCATCACCTCGACGCCGAGCTTGTCGGCCATGTCCTGTTCCAGTTCCTCGTGCACCGGCGCCGAGCCGACCACCGCGACCTGCAACGACGACAAATCGAGGCTCTCGATCAGGTCGGTTTCCTCCAGGATCAGCGTGAACACGGTCGGCACCCCGCCGATGCCGGTGACCTTGTACTTGGCGATGGCTTCCAGGAACGGTCGTGCCTTGAACTCCGGCATCAGCACGAACGAGCCACCGCTGGCCAGACGCGGCTTCACCGCGCCGGCCATCGCATTCTTGTGGTAGAGCGGCACGGCGACCAGGTTGCGCGAGCCTTCGGCCGGCGGCCAGTTCTCCAGGAAACAGCGCAGCCACCAGATCTGCCCGGCGTGGGTCAGCGGCACGCCCTTCGGCCGTCCGGTCGAGCCCGACGTGTAGGACAGGAAGCACAGTGCGTCGTCGGGCAGGGGCGCCGGCTCGGCTGACATGGCGGCGTCGCGCACGGTCGCGAAGTCGTCCCAGCCGGCCGTCGAGCTGTCACCGTCGATCGCCCAGCGCAGCTTCAGGTTACGCGCGTTCGCGATCTCGGGAATGTGGGCGTTGGCGGCCGGCTCGGCGATGGCGCCGACAGCGCCGCAATTCTCCGCGATGTAGTCCAGCACGCCGGCGCCCTGACGCGTGTTGACCGGCACCGGCACGACGCCGGCGCGCATCGCGCCGAACATCGCCTCGACGAACTCCGTCCGGTTGCCGCAGCTCAGGATCACGCGGTCGCCGGCCTTCAGTCCCGCCGCCCTCAGCGCGCCGGCGACGCGGTCGAGCCGCGCCTCCAGCTCGCCATAGGTGACGATGCGCTCCTGGCCGCCGAACAGGTCGATGATCGCGACGTCGTCCGGCGCCTTCGCGGCCGCTTCGCTCATCCAGTAGCCGAGATTGTCCTTCCTCGGATCGCCCATGTCTCGTTCCTAGTAGCTCTGCATCTGCGAGGGCAGGTAGGTCGCCAGCGCCGGGAACAGCGCCACGGCCAGCAATACCAGAACCTGGCAGATGATGAACGGCGCCACACCCTTGTACATGTCGCCGTAGCCGATCTCCGGCGGCGCGATCGATCGCAGATAGAAGATCGACGGCGCCATCGGCGGGGTCAGGTAGCTGGTCTGGATCACCACGATCATCAGCACCGCGAACCAGATCGGGTCGGCGTCCATTCCCGCCAGCAACGGCAGGAACACCGGCAGCGTGATCAGCACCACCGACACCCAGTCCAGGATGAAACCGGCGATGAACACCAGCACCAGCAGCAGCGCCAGCACGCCGGACGGTGGCAGGTTCAGCGCCGCCACGATGTCGTCGACGAGCCGGTTGCCGCCGTGCAGGCGGAAGATGCCGGCGAACAGGTTCCCGCCGACCACGATCAACAGGATCATGCAGTTGATCGACAGCGTGCGGCGTAGCGTGTCGTACAGCACCGACCATGAGAAGCGGCGGTAGAAGATCGTCAGCACCACCGCGCCGATGGCGCCGACCGAGGCCGCCTCCGTCGGCGTCGCCCAACCGGCGATGATCGCGCCCAGCACGGCGGCGATCAGCAGCGCGGCCGGCAGGATGCCGCTGGCGGTGGCCTTCAGTTTCTCGCCCAGCGAAAGGTCGGTGCCCTCCGGCGCCGGCGGCCCGTCGTCGGGGCGCATCATGGTGCGCACGAAGATGTAGCCGAAGAACAGCAGCACCATCAGCATGCCGGGCAGCAGTACCGCCGCGAACAGCTTGCCGACCGACAGGTTCGCGACCGAGGCGTAGATCACCACCACGATGGAGGGCGGGATCATGGTGCCGAGCGAACCGCCGGCGCAGATCGTGCCGGCGATCAGGTCCTTGGAATAGGCGTAGCGCATCATGATCGGGATCGCCATGACGCCGATCACCACTTCCACCGCGCCGGCGATGCCGGTCGAGGCGGCGATCACGGCGGCCATGCCGAGCGTCGCCAGCGCCACGCCGCCGCGCAGGTTGCCGAGCCAGACCTGCATGGCGCGGAACAGTCGCTCCGCTATGCCGGAGCTCTCCAGCATCACGCCCATGAACACGAAGGGCGGCACGGCCGACAGGATGAACTGCGAGGCGGTGTGCTGAATGCCGCCGTAGATCTGCAGGCCGGCCTTGAACTCGAACACCGGGAAGGCCATCAGGAAGGCGGTCGCGAACAGCGCGAAGGCCACCGGGATGCCCATGAACACGAAGAAGAACAGCGCCGGGAACATCAGCGCCGCCATGGTCTCGCCCGACATGTGGCTTCAGCCTTCCATGGCGCTGGCCGGCGCGTCGTTCTCCGACGGGCCGGGTACGAGGGTGGGGTCCCACACGCCGATCAGGTGGCGGATCGTCTCCACCAGAACCTGCAGCAGGAAACTCGCGAGGCCGAGCGCGATGCCGCCGAGGAAGGGCCAGATCAGCGGCTCCCATGCGCTCATCGCCTCCAGTTCGCCTTCGACGTAGGCGTCCCACGCCTTGATCGACGAGAACCAGGTGGCGACGCCCAGCGCCGGCATGAACAGCACGACGTAGAACAGCGCGTTGGCCAGGTGCTGGACGCGCAGCGGCAGCCGCGTCGCCAGGAAGTCGATGCGCACGTGCTGGTTCACCCGCAAGGTGAACGCGGCGCCGATCAGGAACAGCGTGCCGTTGAACATGTAGGAGACGGTGATCGCCCACATGGTCGGCGCGTTGAACAGCTTGCGCGCGATCACCTCGTAGATCATGGCGACGATCAGCAGGATGATCATCGCCATGGCGACGTGCCCGAACACGCTGCCGACGCGGTCGAGCGCCGGCAGGATGCGGTCCCGCAGGACGTGAACTGGACTGCTCATGATGTGGTGGCCGGCGCCCGCGCGAGGCGGGCGCCGGTCGGGACCACTGCTACTTGTCGCGGTGGTCGACCACCATGTACTTCGAATTCGCCCGATACTTGTCCTGGAAGGACGTGATCGAGGCGATGATCTTCTCCGGCCACGGGTTGCCGTCGGCCGCGGCCTTCGCCGCCACGTCCGCCGCCCAGGCGCGCGCCGCCTTCTGCGAGGCTTCCTGGAAGGCCGGGCTGAGCTGGATGAACTTGTTCTTGCCCTTCGACAGCTTGTCCATCGCGTCGAGGTCGGCGGCGATGAACCGCTGCAGGCCCTCGTAGGTCGCCAGCCGGCCGGCGAGTTCGATCTTGGTTTGCAGGTCGGCCGGCAGTTCGGCCCACTTGTCCAGCTTCACGACCGCCTCGAAGGCCCAGGCGCCGGCGTGGATGCCCGGATAGATGATGTACTCGGCGACCTCCTGGTAGCCCAGCTTCATGTTCTCCGACGGCGTGGAGTACTCGGTCATGTCGATGCCGCGCTTCTCCAGCATGCCGTAGATCTCCGGCCCCGGCACCGTCGTCGGCGAGGCGCCGAAAGCGCTCTTCACGATCGCGGCCCAGTTGCCGAGCGTGCGGTACTTGGCGTTCTTCAAGTCCTCGACCTTCGTCACCGGGATGTGGCTGTGCGCGAAGAATTCCGACGGGCCGGCGCCGACCACGAAGGAGTGCATCTTCATGCGTTCCTTGCGGTGCCCCTGCAGCAGATCCTCGCCGCCGCCGAAGTAGATCCAGGTCAGGAAGCTGTCCACGCCGAGCCCGGTCGGGAAGCCCAGGATCATCGCGTTGGTCGGATCCTTTGTACCCAGGAAGGCCGGCGGCATCACCGCCATTTCCACCAGGCCGTCGTCGACCTGCTCGTAGATCTTGAAGATGTTGCCCAGCGTGCCGCCCGGCAACGGATCGAGCTTCACGCGCCCGTCGGTGAACTGCTCCACGTAGTCCACGAAGGGCACGATGAAGTTGTTCCAGTAGGCGCCGGTCTCCTTGTCGAAGTTGGCGACGCGCCAGTTGAATTCGGCCGCCTGTGCCGCGCTCGCGCCGGTCGCCACCGCGGCGGCCAGGGCAAGGCCTTTCAGCATCTTCATTCTCGGACTCCCTCGTCGGTCGGTTATCGGAACGCTTTGGTTTCCTCGTTTGGACTTCTTGTTGGCGACCCTCGAGCTGATATTTCAGCAGGCCGTGGGCAGAAGCGCAATGTCCGTGGTGACAGCTATGCGTCAGGCGAGACGATCACCTTGCCGAACACCTCGCGGTCGTCGAGCACGCGGAACGCCTCGCGGCCCTCGGTGAGCGGCAGCGTCCGGTCGATCACCGGCGTCAGCCGGCCGTCCTGGCACATCTTCAGCAGCGCCTCGATGTCGCTCACCGACCAGCCGTTAGAGCCCTTGATGTCGTGCTCGAACGTCCAAATGTAGCGAATGTCGGTTTTCGGATCGAAACCGGCGGTGGCGCCGCAGGTCAGCATGCGCCCGCCGCGGCTGAGCGCCTTGAGCGACGGCACCCAGGTGTCGCCGCCGGTGAAGTTGACGATCACGTCGACGCCGCCTTCGCCGAAGATGCGCGGCTTGCCGTACATCTCGTGGATCGCCTTGGTGAAGTCGGTGGTGGCGTAGTTGATGCCGTGGTCGGCGCCGATGGCCTTGAGCTTCTCCAGCTTCTCCTCGGTGCTGGCCGCCGCGACAACCTCGCAGCCCGCCTGTTTGGCGAGTTGCACGCAGCAGGTGCCGACGCCACCGCTGGCACCGAGCACCAGCACCTTCTCGCCGGCCTTGATCTCGCCGCGCTCCAGCATCATCCGGTGCGCGGTGCCGTACGCGGTGGGCAGCGCCGCGCCGGCCTCGTAGCTCACGTCCGCGGGCAGGGCGATGCACTGGTAGTGCTTCACCGCGACGTATTCGGCCAGGCCGCCGTCGCGGGTCTCGCCGATCATCGCGAACTTGCCGACGCGGTCGATGGGGTCGACGCAGACCCGGTCGCCGACCTTCCAGCCGGTGACGTCGGCGCCGAGCGCCGCGACGTCGCCGGCCACGTCGATGCCCATGATCCGCGGGAAGCCGAGCTTGATCCCCGGCATGCCGCGCAGCGTGAAAAGGTCGTGGTAGTTCATCGAGCAGGCACGAACCCGCAGGATCACCTCGTCGGCGCCCGGCTCCGGCTCGCGGTAGCCGGTCTCGTATTTCAGGTCGTCAAGATCCCCGTGCGCATAGGCGACGACTGCGCGCATGCAATGCCCTCCGTTCTTTGTTGTATGTCACGATGCGGCATCTGAAATGTCAATCGAAGCCGTAGAGCTTGACCGGATTGTCGACCAGGATGCGCAGCGCGGTGGCTTCGTCGCCGGCGCCCTCGAACAGGCCGTTCAGCAGGTCGCCGTCGTCCGGCATCGCCGCGTTGCGCAGGCTCGGATGCGGCCAGTCGGTGCCCCAGACCATACGCTCCGGCGCGTGTCCGACCAAGACGCGCGAGATCGCCACACCCTTCTCGTAGCGCGGTTTGCCTTCCGGATGAACGCGGTAGAGGCCGGCAAGCTTGACCCAGGTCCGGCCGTTGTCGAGCAGGCGCTTCAGGGCGTCGATCTGCGTGCCCTCCGGGCCGTCGACCATGCCGTGATGATCGACCACGATCTCGCAGGGAAGGTCCGCCAGCGCATCGGCCAGTTCGACCAGCATCGCGCCGGGCACGAATACCTGGATGTGCCAGCCGAGCGCGGCAACCTTCGCCGCCGTCGCCGTCAGGTGGTCCAGCCCGACCAGGCCGTTGACCATGTTGAAGCGCGTGCCGCGAAAGCCGGCGGCATCCATTTCCTTCAACTCGGCGTCGCTCACCGTGCTGTCCAGCACCGCCACGGCGCGCCCCTTCTTCGGGCCGAGCGCGCGCACCGCGTCGATCGTGCAGGCATTGTCGGTGCCGTAGACCGACGGGTTCACGATCACCGTTCGCTCGATGCCGAGCACGTCGCACATCGCCAGGTAGTCGGGCAGCAGGCAGTCCGGCGGGTTGTACTCGCGTCCCTCGGCCAGCGGGTAGGTCGCGTTCGGCCCCATGATGTGCATATGGCAGTCGACCGTGCCGGCCGGTGCCCGCCGGCGCGGCGTGGAGGCCGGGATCGGCGGTGTCATCTCAAAGGGCGTGCTGGCGGCCATGCGCTCGTCTCCCGGCTCGGCTTTGCTATGCTGAAGCGATCAAGGTAGCCGTTCCGCCACGCCAGCCAAAGGCCACCGACATGCAGACACGCGACGACTTCGCCACCCTGCCGATCGAAGTCCGCCACGAGCGCAGCCGGGGGCTCGGCCGGTTCTTCCAGTTCGCGGCCGTCGTGTTCGCCGGCGCCTATGTCGTCACCGGCTATTTCGATGGCGACACGGAGAGGATGATGGTGGGGCTGGGCGCCGGTCTCGGCGCCATCGTGCTGCTCGAGGTGGTGATGCGGGTCCTCGGCCGCTACCGCAAGCTCGGCTTCACCGTCGACGCCTCGGGTGTTCAGCGCACGCGTGGCAAGGATCGCTGGACCGAGCCGCTCGATGCCTACGAGGGCGTTCTGTGGCGCGAGGAGATCCGCCGGTCGAGCAACAGTAGCGGCGGCAGCTCCAGTTACCGCGTCTACTTCCTCGACCTAAAACATGCCCGCAATCCCGAACGCACCGTACCGCTGCTGTTTCGACGCAAGGAGGAGGGGCTGCGCGGTTGCTGGGAAGGCGCGGCGGCGGCGCTGAACCTGCCGGCCTTGCGTGAGCTCGATACCGGCGAGGTCATCCGCCGCGAGGCCGCCGACGTCGACAAGTCGCTGCGTCAGCTGGCGCGCGAAGGCCGGCGCGAAGTGCCGGAGGACAGTTTCACCCTGCCGCCGGCGGACGTGACGTGGCAGGCCGAGGCGCCGCTCACCGCCACCGTGCGGCCGCCGGAGATCGTGCGGCGCGGTATGCTCTACATCAGTTTCATCTTCCCGGTGCTGGGCGCCATCGTAGCGCTGGTCGAGTGGACGCCCTGGCCGCTGCTGACATTGCTGGTGCCACCAGCCGCCTACATCTGGCGCGAGCATGCGAACTACCTCGTCGAGCTGGTCGACGGCCGGCTGCGCATCGTCAGCCGCCTGGGTTCGATCGGCCTCGCGCGCACGACCTTCCCGGTCGACGATGTCGAGGTCGTGCGCAAGGAGAAGCGCGGCAAGCTCGGTTCCGCCATGGACCTGACGACCGTGATCGTCGAGTCGGATCGCGAGACGCGCAAGATCTCCGGCCTGTCGTCGGAGTCGGCGGACTGGGTCTACCGCTTCATTCACGTCCTGGTGGTCGAGGCGGCCTAGTCGTCGGGCGCCTCGTCTTCCGGCGTCTTCTTCTTGCCGAACAGCGCGGCGACTATGGCCCACGCCACCATCGCGCCCGCGACGGCGGCGAAACCGCCGTAGATCGTCAACCGGTCGGGCTCTTTGCGCATGTAGCCCTCGGCCATGAGGTGCTCGGTGCAGCTCGACACCCCGAAGAAGGCGCCGGCGGCGACCGCCACCACGATCACCAGTTGCAGCAGTCCGATCACGTTCCAGCCCCCCGGCGCAGTGCAGGCGCTATAATGGGCGTCAAGTTGCGTGAGAGGAACCCGGTCGCGTGGCCAGCATTCTGATCGATTGGGGCACCAGCACGATCCGTGCCTACCGGCTCGACGATGCCGGCGCGGTCGCCGAACGCCGCCGCCTGGCGCGAGGGTTGGCGAGTTTCACCGGCCCACGCGACTTTCGCGCCTGCTTCGACGAGCTCACCGCTGGCTGGCGTCCGGCGCCCGCTCTTCTTTCCGGCATGGTCGGCAGCCGCCAGGGCTGGGTCGAGGCCGCCTACGCCGACTGCCCGGCGCGGCTGTCCGACCTGGCCGGCGCGCTCACGCCAGTGCCGGGCCTGGGCGATGTCCGCATCGTGCCCGGTCTCGCGACGGTCGCGGCCAGTGGCGCGCCGGACGTGTTGCGCGGCGAGGAGGTGCAGGTGTTCGGCGCGCTGGGCGAAGCTGGCGACGGCGTCTTCTGCCTGCCGGGGACGCACAGCAAGTGGATACGTGTCGCCGATCGCGCCATCGTCGAATTCGCCACCGCGATGACCGGCGAGGTCTTCGCCACGTTGCGCCAACACAGCCTGCTGGCGGCGACCACCGCCGCGGGCGACATCGAAGCCGACGAGCCGGCCTTCGCAGAAGGTATCGCCTGGGCCGGCCGACCCGGCGGT
>CAZVLI010000131.1:0-8293 GCA_964627965.1 uncultured Rhodospirillales bacterium | reverse complement strand
CAGGATGTCGGGCGACAGGCCGCGGCGCACGTCGCGCCCGAAGCCGGCCGGGATCTCGACCACGTCGATCGCCTCGCCGCGGTGGATCAGGCTGTCGACCTCGGCCTCGCCGCGCGCCTCGGCGACGATGTCGAAGTAGCCGGTGGCCTGCATCGCGGCCAGCACCGCGCGTGCCGGTGGCGACGTGTCGTGCGCCAGCACGGCCGTCGGCAGGCTGCGCGGGTTGGTGTCGATGGCGTAGCCGAACAGCACGAGCTGCATCAATGGCACGGCGATCATCAGCGCGAAGGTCATGCGCTCGCGGCGGAGTTGGATCAGCTCCTTGATCAGCATCGCCCAGGTCCGGCGCAGCATCACGGCGCCCCCATGCGGTCGATGAAGATGTCCTCCAGCGTTGGATGCCCCGGTTGCCAGTCTTGCGGGCCGGTCTCGCGTGCCTCGGCGATGGCGGTGTCGAGCCGCCCGGCGTCGCGGCCAGACACATGCAGCGCGTTGCCGAAGGGCGCGACGGAATCCACGCCCGGACGCCCTCGCAGGTTCGTGGCCAACGTGTGCAGGTCGGGGCCGGTGACGATCCAGGTGGTCAGACCGGCGTCGGCGACGATGTCCTCGGTCCGGCCCTCCAGCAGCAGCTCGCCATGGGCGATGAAGGCCAGCCGGTGGCAGCGTTCGGCTTCGGCCATGTAGTGGGTGGAGACCAGCGCGGGGAGCCCGCCGGCGGCGGGCGCGTGGATCTCGTCCCAGAAGTCGCGCCTTGCTTGCGGGTCGACGCCGGCGGTCGGTTCGTCGAGCAACAGCAGGTCCGGCTCGGGCAGGACACACGCGCCAAGTGCCAGCCGCTGCTTCCAGCCGCCGGAGAGCGTGCCCGCGAGCTGGTCGCGCCGGTCGCCGAGGCCGAGCTTCTCGATCTGCTCGTCGGCGCGCTTCACCGGCAGGCCGTAGAGCCGCGCGACGAAACCGAGGTTCTCGCGCACCGTGAGGTCCTCGTAGAGCGAGAAGCGCTGCGTCATGTAGCCGACCCGGCGCTTGATCGCGTTGCGCTCTCGGCGGATGTCGAGGCCCAGGCAGGTGCCTTCGCCGGCATCGGGTTCCAGCAGGCCGCAGATCATCCGCAAGGTGGTGGTCTTGCCGCTGCCGTTCGGGCCGAGGAAGCCGTGGATCAGGCCGCGCTCGACCTTCAGCGTCACGTCGTTCACCGCGACAACGTCGCCGAAGCGCTTGGTCAGCCCGGTGACGTCGATGACGTAATCACTCATCCGGTCTTACCTCGACCGGCAGGCCGGGGCGGAGCAGTTCCGGCGTCTGCATCGGCCGGGCCTCGACGCGGAAGACCAGCTTGGCGCGTTCCTGGCGCGAGAAGATCACCGGCGGCGTGTACTCGCTCTCCGGCGCGATGAAGGTGACTTCGCCGACGAGCCCTGACGGACAGCCGTCGCAGGCGATGGCGACCCTGTCGCCGTGCGTCACCGACGCGATGCGCGCTTGCGGCACGTAGAAGCGCACGCGCAGGTTCTCCGGCGGCAGCAGCTCGACCACGGGCTGGCCGGCCGTCGCGACCTCGCCGACACGGTGCAGCACGTCGAGCACACGGCCCGCCTTCGGCGCGGCGATGCGGCGCTGGTCCAGCGCGATCTCGGCCTGGCGCAAGGCCGCGGCCGCGACCTCGACCTCGGCTTCGGCGGCGGCGATCTGCGACGCGCGTCCCGGCAGCTGCGCGGCTTCGATGGAGCGCTCGATCTCGGCCAGCCGATTCTGGTCGCGGCGGTACGTGGTGCGCGCCTGGTCGAGGCGGGCCTCGGCGACCACGCCCTGCCTGAACAGCGTCTCCTGGCGTCGCAGCTCGGCGGTGGAGAGGTCGAGGGCGGCCTGGGCCTGACGCCGGCTGGCCTGCAGCATATTGACCTGTTCCGGTCGCTGTTGCGCCTCGCGCAGGTCCTGCAACTGGGCGCGGACCTTGCGGGCGTGCGCGGCGGCCTCGCGCACCGCCTCCGTTGCCGCCTCGTCGTCGAGCGCGAACAGCGGTGCGGCGGCGGCGACGTCCTGGCCTTCCTCGACGCCGATCTCGGTGAGGCGGCCGGTCTGCTCCGGCGCGACCAGCAATGTGTCGGCCTCGACGTAGCCGAGGAAGGGCTGCGGGCCGTCCGGTCCCGTCGGGCGCAGGGTGTACCAGGCCAGCGCCGCCAGCAGCGACGCGCCGACCACGATGCCGATGGCGCGTTTCATGCGTGTTCTCCCGCGAGACCGTGGAGCAGCACCTCCAGGTGCGCGTCGAGCAGGGCGTCGGTGTCGAGCGGCGCGTGCTTGCCGAACAGGCCCTCCCACAGCACCGCCAGCGCGACCGGTGCGGCGAAGAGCTGCGGAAAGCGCGCGACGGCGTCGGAGCGGAACTCGCCGCGCGCCACGCCGCGCTCCACCACCGCGCGGATCAGCGCCATGCCGTGACGCACCACCTCGTCGTGGTAGCTGGCGGCGAGTTCCGGGAAGCGGTGCCCCTCGGTCATCATCAGCCGCACCAGCAACCGTCGGTCGGTGCCGAGCAGCTCGCGCTTGATGACGCCGAGCATGGCGCGCAGCAGGTCGGCGCTGGAGCCCTTCGCCGCGTCGACCAGGGCGCGCATCGAGGTCACGGCCGGCACCACGGCGACCCGAACCAGCGCCAGGAACAGCGCCTCCTTGGATGGGAAGTGCAGGTAGACCGTGCCCTTGGCGATACCGGCGCGCCGCGCGATGTCGTCGATCCGCGCCGCCTCGAAGCCGCGCTCGACGAACTCCGCCTTCGCCGCCTCCAGGATACTGGCCGCACGCTCCTCCGGCGACATCGCCCGGGCGCGACGACGACGCGACTTGGACTGAACATCAGACATGCCGTCATATATGACTGACCAGTCAGTCATAATCAAGTCTGACATCTGACCGATGTTTCACGCAGCGGCGGCGTCAGTCGGTGGGTCCGGTTTCGTCGCCGTGTTCAGGGCGGAGACCATGCAGGCCGTGCAGGGCCAATCGGGTGAGAAGTTCCGCCGTCTCGGCCTTGTCGTCGGCGGACTCCGGCGCCGGGCCGAGAAGCGCCTCGACAGGTGGCGGACGGTGCCCGCCGTGCATGCACTGGCCGATCAGCCATAGGGTCGCGGTGACCTCCACCGACGGCGAGGCGTCCGGCGGCAGAAAAGGCAGCACCACCTGGCGCGCCATCTCCAGGTGCGGGGCGAACGTGCGATCGACCGTCTCCAGGATGACGCCCGTCGGCGCGCGCATCTCCCACGACACCAGTCGCATGTGGACCTCGCGCTCGCTACGCGGCTTGTCCGACCGGGTCATCGCGGCGACGAATTCCGCGATGCCGTCGTCGGGATCGATGTCGGGCGCGGACGGTACGTCGTCGGCGGGCATGATCATGCGCTGGAAGGTCTCGACGAATGCCTCGCGGTAGAGACCCTCCTTGCTGCGGAAGTGGTAGTTGATCGCCGCCTGGTTCGCCTCGGCGCGGCGCGCGATGTCGCGAACCGTCGTCCGGTCGTAGCCGTGCTCGGCGAACAGTTCGATCGCCGCGTCCAGAAGCCGCGCGCGCGTCGTTGCGTCGTTGTCCATGCCGGCCAGTCCCCGTCGCTCCGAATTCAAACAAGCGTTTAAAACAGGCGGGTCCTGGCATTGCAAGACCCTTCGCGCCGGTTCGAGGGCGAGCCGGTGGCATCCCGCCTGGATGCCGAACCAAGCTCAACAAGGGAGCATTGTGTTGGAGATATCAGCGTACGGAAGCCCGCCGAGCTTCGCCGAAATGAAGGCGATGCGGGAGCGGATGTTCGCCAAGGTCGACGCCGATGGCAGCGGCGGCCTGAGCGTCGAAGAGTTCACCGAGATGGGCAAGAACCGTCCCGGCGGGGCAAAAGCTGCCGGGGAGGGACCCGACGCGGCGGAACTCTTTGCCGAGATCGACGCCGACGGCAATGGCGAGGTCTCGCAGGCGGAACTGGAGGAGCACGCCAAGTCGCGGCGCCCGTCCGGTCCGCCGCCGGGACCTCCGCCCGGTGGCCTGCTGAACGCCGAGACGAGCTCATCGTTGGCGACCTTGCTCAACGAGAAGGTCGACGACGAGGGCACGACTCTCGCCGACCTGCTGGAGGCGGCTGACGACGAGGCCGAGGACGGCGACGGCAGCGCGCTGCTGTCCGCGATCCGCGACCAGATCGAGGCCTATCTCGGCGTGAGCGGCAACGGCAGCGCCGGCTCGGCCGTCGCGGTCGAGGCCTAGCTCACACCCAGTGGTAGAGCGGCCCGGGCCGGCAGAACGCGGCCCCGGGCAACTCGTCGCAATCCTGTCGGCGCCTAGGAGGCCGCGATGCGGGCCGGGAGCTTGCGGATGCCGCGCAGGAAGTTGGAGTAGAGGCGGAGGGGTTCGCCGGTGACCTCGATGCGCAGGTCACGGGCCAGGACCTCTTCCCACAGGATGCGAAGCTGCTGCTCGGCCAGGCGATCGCCGACGCAGCGGTGGATGCCGGCGCCGAAGGACAGGTGCCGGCGCGGCTTGTCGCGGTCGATGATGAAGCGGTCGGGCTCGACCAGCGAGCGCTCGTCGCGGTTGCCGGAGATGTACCAGAGCACGACCTTGTCGCCCTTGCGGATACGATGGCCCTGGACGTCGACGTCGGCCTTGGCGGTGCGCCGGACGTGGATCACCGGCGTCTGCCAGCGGATCATCTCCAGCATCGCCTTCTCGGCCAGGCTGGGGTCGGCCCGCAGCTTGCGTTCCTCGTCGGGATTCTCGTGCAGCGCCAGCAGGCCGCCGCTCATCGTGTTGCGCGTGGTGTCGTTGCCGCCGACGATCAGCAGGGCCAGCGTGCCGGCGAACTCCTGCCGGGTCATCGCGTTGGTCGCCGGGTTGTGCGCCATCATCGAGATCAGGTCGAATTTCGGTGGCGCCGCCGCGCGCTCCTTCCACAGCGCCTCGAAGTAGTCGGCCATCTTGTCGAGCTCGGCCTGGCGTTCGGCGTTGGAGCTGACCGGCGAGTCCGGCGCGTGGGTCATCGCCACCGACACGTCCGACCACCAGGTCAGGAGGTGGCGGTCCTCCCAGGGGAAGTCGAACAGCGTCGCCAGCATCATGGTGGTGAGCGGGATCGAGACGTGCTCGACCCAGTCGAAGTCCTCGCCACGCGGCAGGCCGTCGAGCACGGCGCCGGTGCGCTGGCGGATGGTGTCCTCCAGCTTGGCCAGGTTAGACGGGCCGACGATCGGCGCCACGGTCTTGCGCTGCTCGGTGTGGCGTGGCGGGTCCATGCGGATGAAGCTGGGCAGGTCCTTGTCCGGCGGCAGGTTGCCGATCAGCACGCCGCCGAGATCGCCATCCGACGAGAAGTTCGAATGGTCTAGCAGCACGGCGGAGATGTCGTCGTAGCGCGTGATCGACCAGTAGGGGCCGTAGCGACTGGCCGGCTGGTAATGCACCGGGTCCTCGTCGCGCAGGCGGCGGAAACCCTCATGCCAAGTGTCGTTAAGATAGAGGTTCGGATCGCTGGGCTCGAAACTGTCGAGCGTCGCGTCGGCTTCGGCGATGGACATGTCCCGTGCGTCCCTTCTGATCGGGCCTTGCGGGAAGTCTAGCATGGGCAGGAGATACCCGGGTCAAGCCTTCGGTTGTCCGGTCAGGCTTGCTGCGACTGCCCTTCTTCTTGCTACTCAGGCGGCTGCACCGTTTCGGGCGGCAGCGGATAGAAGAGCTGGAACCGATAGGACCAGTTTCTGGACGTGGATACCCCGGACAAGCCGGGGCATGACGATTGTGGTTCGAAATCAATAGATGCTGTCATGGCCCGGCATGTCCGGGGTATCCACGTCACTGAGCTTGCAAGAACGTCTAACCGTCGACGCAGGCCCAGACGGGCATAACTGGATAGAAATGGGTCAAGCTCGGGTATGACGAGTGCGCCAACTTGCTTGTCATTCCCGCGCAGGCGGGAATCCAGGCAACGTTTGCATTAGACACGCGGGGTCTCGGAGAACGCGGAGTCGCATGGATCAACGCTCCGCGTCTCCGCTGAAACTTTCACAACGGCTGGTCTGGATTCCTGCCTTCGCAGGAATGACGGAGAGGTCTCAGCTCGCGATGCGGGCCGGGAGCTTGCGGAAGCCGCGCAGGAAGTTGGAGTAGACCCGTACCGGATCGCCGACGACCTCGACGCGCAGGTCGCGCTTGAGGATCTCCTCCCACAGGATCTGCAGTTGCAACTCGGCCAAGCGGTCGCCGACGCAGCGGTGAATGCCGGCGCCGAAGGACAGGTGCCGGCGCGGCTTGTCGCGGTCGACGATGAAGCGGTCCGGCTCGGGCATGGAGCGCTCGTCGCGGTTGCCGGAGACGTACCACATCACCACCTTGTCGCCGGCCTTGATCGGCTTGCCGCCGAGCTCGGCGTCGACCGTGGCGGTACGGCGCATGTGGATCACCGGCGTCTGGTAGCGGATCGTCTCCAGCATCATCTTGGTCACCAGCGACGGGTCGGCGCGCAGCTTGCGTTCCTCGTCGGGATTGTCGTGCAGCGCCAGCAGGCCGCCGCTCATGGTGTTGCGGGTGGTGTCGTTGCCACCGACGATCAGCAGTGCGATCTGGCCGATGAACTCGTTGCGCGACATGTTCTGCGTCGACCGGCTGTGGGCCAGCATCGAGATCAGGTCGAACTTCGGCGGCTCGGTGGCGCGTTGCTGCCACAGGTCGGCGAAGTACTCCGCCATCTTGATCAGCTCGGCCATGCGCTCTTCCTGGGAGTGCACCGGCGCCTCGGGGTCCTTCACGTTGGCGACCGCGACGTCGGACCAGTAGGGCAGCAGCCGGCGGTCGTCCCACGGAAAGTCGAACAGCGTCGCCAGCATCATCGTCGTCAGCTCGACCGAGACCAGGTCGACCCAGTCGAAGGTCTCGCCGCGCGGCAGCGAGTTCAGCACGTAGTCGGTGCGCTCGCGGATGGTCTGTTCCAGCTTCGCCAGGTTGGCCGGGCCGACGATCGGGGCCACGGTCTTGCGGTGCTCGGTGTGGCGCGGCGGGTCCATGCGGATGAAATTGGGCAGCTCCTCGCCGGCCGGCTGGTCGGTGATCTGGATGCCGCCGTACTCCGAGCCCGAGGCATAGGTCTTGTGGTCGAGCTCGACCTTCATGATGTCGTCGTAGCGGGTCACCGACCAGTACGGGCCGAAGGGGCTCTCCGGGCAGTAGTGGATCGGGTCCTCGTCGCGCAGCCGGCGGAACGGCTCGTGCCAGGTGTCGTCGCGGTACAGCGCCGGGTCGGAGACGTCGATGGCGTCGAGCGGCAATTCGTCGATGGCGGCGACGGACATGGCGGGGCTCCCTATTTTGCGCTGACGACGCCGAGGTCGATCAAGCTCTGGCCCATGGCGACGATGGCCTCCTCCGCCGGGCGGAATTCGATACCGAAGGTCGCGCGGGCCTTGTCGTTGGCTACCGGGCGGCGATGGCCGAGGTCGGGCGCGGCGGCGCGCAGGTTGCGGTCGAACAGCGCCGCCGTCTTGACCACGAAGTTCGGCAGTTCGCGCTTCGGCAGCCGCTTGCGGAAATCGGGGAAGTGCGTGTGCAGCATCCGGCAGATGTCCATCAGCCACATGCTGTCGGTGGAGCAGATGTAGCGCTCGCCGGCGGCGTCGGGATGCGCCAGCGCGGCGACATGCATGGCGGCGACGTCGCGCGCGTCGACCAGCGCGATGTCGAGGCGCGGGACGGCCGGGTACTTGCCGCTCATCGCCAGCGCGATGACCTCGGCCGAGCCGCCGATGTCGCGGTCGAGCGCCGGGCCCAGGATCAGGCTTGGGTTGATCGCGGTCAGTTCCATCCCGGAGTCGTCGCCGGCGATGAACTCCCAGGCGGCGCGCTCGGCCAGGGTCTTGGACAGCGGGTAGCCGGGGGTGGTCGGGCTGTCGACCACGGTCCAGTCGGCTTCCGTGAAAGTGCGCTCGGGTCCCCGCGGATGGCCCTGGTAGATCGCCGCCGTCGACGACGTCAGGACGGTGCGGGCGATGCCGTTCTTCGCCGCCGCGCGCAGCGCCCGGAGCGTGCCGTCGCGGGCTGGGCCGACCAGCGCGTCGCGCTGCTTCGGCGGTTGCAGCGGGAAGGGCGAGGCGACGTGCATCAGGTAGCGGCAACCGGCCAGCGCGTCGTCCCAGCCGTCGTCCGACGTCAGGTCGAGCTGCACGAAGTCGAGCCGGTCGCCAGGATCGGTGACGGTGGCGACGGCGCTGCGCACCTCGTCGGCCGCCTCCGGCCGGCGCACGCTGCCGCGCACACGGTAGCCCT
>CAZVLI010000130.1:0-8300 GCA_964627965.1 uncultured Rhodospirillales bacterium | reverse complement strand
GATGCTGGAGGCCGATCTCAAGCTGGAAGAGAAGGCGATTCCGGACCTGCGCGCCGGCATCAAGGCGTGCGAAGCGGCACAGGACTACGTGACGCGCCAGCTCTTCACCAGCATCCTGGAGAGCGAGGAGGAGCACGTCGACTGGCTGGAGACGCAGCTTGAGCTGATCGACCGCATGGGCCTGCAGAACTACCTCCAGACCAGCGCCGGCAGCATCGAGTAGCGAAAGCACATGACCCTGCCGCAGCGCATCGCCGTCACCCTGCCGGCAGGGCCGGTTCTGGCCGACACCGTGGCCCGCGTGCAGTGGGCCGAGGCCAACGGCTACGAGGACGGCTGGTTCTCAGACAGCGGCGCGCCCGACTCGCTGACCATGATGGCGGCGGTGGCACAGCATGCGCCGCGCCTGCGTCTCGGCATCGCCGTGGTGCCGGTGCAGACCCGCACGCCAGCGGTGCTGGCGGCGACGGCGCAGGTCCTGGGTCAGTTGCTGCCTGGTCGCGTCGTGCTGGGGCTCGGCGCATCGAGCCAGAACATCGTCGAGAACTGGCACGGCGGGTCGATGAAGAAGCCCGTCACCCAGGTCCGCGAGACCGCGATCATGGTCCGCGACATGCTGACCGGCGCGCGCTCCGATTTCGACCTGGTGACCCGCAAGAGCCACGGTTACCGGCAACCGGCGGCCGAGCCGACGGTGCCGATCTACATGGCGGCGCTGCGCTCCGGCATGATCGAAGCGGCGGCCGAGCACGGCGACGGCGTGATCTTCAACCTATGGCCCAAGCGCGCGCTGCCGAAGATGATGGAGCACGTCGCCATCGGCGCCGCGCGCGCCGGCAAGGATCCGGCGACGGTGGAGGTGGTGAACCGCCACATGGTCTGGGTCACCGACGACAAGGCCGCCGCCATCGAGCGCTTCAAGGCCAGCTTCGCGCCCTACTACGCGACGCCCGTCTACAACCAGTTCCTTGCCTGGGCCGGCTACGAGGACGCGGCGCAGACCATCGCGGAGGGTTGGGCCGAGCGCGACCGCGCCAAGACCACCGGCGCGATCTCCGACGAGCTGGCGAACGAGGTGGCGGTGATCGGCAGCGCCGACGAGTGCCGCGAGCGTATCCGCTGGGCCGGCGAGACCGGCATCCATACCCATATCATCGCGCCGCTGTCGCCCGACCCGGCCGATATCCAGCGAACCTTCGAGGCCTTCACGCCGGCCAACTTCCCGCGTTGAGCCGACGATGAGCGACAGCGAAGACGACATCTACCACGCGCCGTCCGCCAGCGAGATCGCCGCCTGGCCGACCGTCTATCGCGACGATCTGTTCAAGGACCAGGTCGTGCTGGTTTCCGGCGGCGCCGGCGGCATCGGCTTCGCCACCGCGGTGCTGTTCGGCCGACTCGGCGCCACGGTCGTGACGTGCGGCCGCGACGGCGACAAGCTGGCCAAGGTCGAGGCCGACATGGCGCAGCTCGGCATCGCCTGCGAGGCGCACGCCATGTCGATCCGCGACGCCGACGCCGTCACCGCCTTGATCGACGGCGTTTGGGAACGTCACGGTCGGCTCGACGTTCTGGTCAACAATGCCGGCGGCCAGTTCGCCGCACCGGCGCTGGACATCTCGCCGAAGGGCTGGAACGCGGTCGTCGACACCAACTTGAACGGCCCCTGGTACATGATGCAGGCCGCCGCCCGGCGCTGGCGCGACGCCAAACAGCCTGGCTGCATCGTCAACCACGTCATCGTCGTCGGGCAGTGCGTCGCCGGCATCGCGCACAGCGTGGCCGGACGCGCCGGCCAGATCGGTCTCTCCAAGGTCTTGGCGGTGGAGTGGGCGCCCTACGACATCCGCATCAACTGCATCGCCATCGGCGTGATCGCCAGCCCGGGCCTGACCAACTATCCGCCCAGCGCGAAGGCGAGCTTCGACCACAACCCGATGCGGCGACTGGGCTCGGTGCACGACATCGCCCAGGCCGCCGTCTACCTGGCGGCACCGTCCGGACAGTTCATCACCGGCGCCCTGCTCAACGTCGACGGCGGCGTCAGCATCTGGGGCGAGTACTGGCCGCTTGGCCGGCCGGCACATTTCAACGTCGACTATCCGCCGGCGCCCGGCGACAATGACGGCGACAGCTAGAGGAGGCCGACATGGCCGAAGCGATCCGGGTGTTCTGGCAGCCGCATTGAACCAGCTGCCTTAGGGTCAAGGAGTACCTCTCGGTCCGTGGGATCGAGTACGAATCCATAGACGTGGTGAACGACGCCGAGGGACTGGCGGCGATGCGGGCGCTCGGTGCGCGCTCACTGCCGGTGGTCGCGCGCGGGGACAAGTTCGTCTTCGCCCAGGTGATCCGCGACGTGGTCGAGTTCCTCGGGCTGGAGGACGACACCGCGCCGACGCTGATGCCCGACGAGCTCGCGCGGCGCTACGACATGATCCTGGAAACCGCGCTGCGCCAGACCCGGCAGATGCCGGACAGCGAACTGTCGCGCAACCTGCCGAACCGGCCACGCTCGTGGCGCGTGCTGTTGCACCACGTGTTCCAGATCCCGAATTCCTACCTCGACATGGAAGAGACCGGCGAGACGCTGACGCACGAGAACATGGTCGCCGAGCCGCCCGACGACATGACCACCGTGGCGCAGATCGCCGACTTCGGCGAACAGGTCCACGCCCGCTTCCGCCGCTGGAAGGCCGGCATGGAGCGGCTCGACTTCACGGCCGAGGTGCCGACCTACTTCGGCGGCACGTCGCGGCACGAGATGCTGGAGCGCACGGTGTGGCACTCGACCCAGCACGTCCGCCAAGTCGCCTCGCTGCTGGAGATGGCCGGCGTCGAACCCGACCGCCCGCTGCAGATGGCCGACATCGCCGGCCTGCCGCTCACCGAAAAGATCTGGGACGAGTAACAAGCAGCAGCGTCATGCCGGGCAAAGACCCGGCATAAACGGCCAGCCGCACGCAAGTCGCAACCCGTTGATCCCGGACGGCGCGTCAGGCGCGCCGTCCGGGATGACGACATTCGGCTTACCCGAACTTGATCGGCAGGGCGCGCGGGCCGCGGACCGTGCCTTCCGACCACTGCACGTCGCCAGACAGTTCGAACTTCGGAATCCGCTTCAGCCATTCCGAGATCGCGACGTTCATCTCCATCCGCGCCAGGTTGGAGCCGACGCAGCGATGAATGCCGAGACCGAAGGCGGCGTGCCGGTTCTCCTGCCGGTCGATGATCACCTCGTCCGGGCGGTCGAAGACCTCCGGATCGCGGTTCGCCGCCGGGAAGGACAGCAGGATCATGTTGTTGGTCTTGATCGGGCAACCGTTGATCTCGGTTTCCTTGACCACCTCGCGCGCCATCGTCACCGGCGCGAAGGCGCGCAGGAATTCCTCGATCGCGTTCGGGATCAACTCAGGCTCGGCGACCAGCCGATCGCGATCCGCCGGGGTCTTCGCCAGATGCCACAGCGAGGCGCCGATGCCGCTCCACGTCGTGTCGATACCGGCGATCAGCAGCAGGCGGAGCATGCCGAGCAGATGGTCGTCGTCCATCCGCTCGCCATCGACCTCGGCGACGATCAGTTTGGAGATCAGATCGTCCTGCGGGTTCGCACGGCGTTCGGCCACCTTCTCGATGAAGTACATCGTCATCTCGGTGAGGCCTTTCTGCAGCATGGCATCGTCGGTGATGCCCAGCTCCAGAACCTCGTGGATCCAGCGGATGAACAGGTCGCTATCGGTGTCCGGCACGCCCAGCATGTAGGCGATGACCTTCACCGGGATGTGCCGGGTATAGGCCTGCGCGGCATCGCACGAGCCGTCCTCGATGAAGGCGTCGATCAGCTCGTTGCAGATCGCCCGCGCCTTCGGCTCCAGCTTCTCCATCTCCGCCACCGTGAACGGCGGCAGCAGGAGACGCTTCAGCGGCTTGTGCCGCGGCGGGTCGGTATTGATCGGCGGCGTCGGAATGATCTGATCCGGCCGCACGTTGCGCACCACCACGCGGCGCGACGAGAAGTGCTCGGTGTCCTGCGAGATCGCCCGCACGTCCTCGTACCGCGTCGGCAGGTAGGCGCCGAGGTAGCGGTCGGTGTGCGCGATCGGGCACTTGTCGCGCAGCTCGCTCCAGATCGGATACGGGTTCTCGCGCCAGCGCGAATCCAGGTGATCCCAGTCGGTCGTCCAGTCCTTGACGGGTGGGACGTCGGTCATGGCAGCCTCCCGGCCAGATTGTTTGTTTGACTACTCTTCGATGATTTCGATGGCGAATTCGGGGCAGTTGGCAACCGCCAGCCGCGCCTTCTCCTCCCACTCCGGAGGAACGACGCCGCCATTGGCTTCGCTGGCATTGCCGAACTCGTCCAGGTCGAACAGCGGCGGGGCAATCGCCTTGCAGCGGTTGTGGCCCTGGCACTTGTCCGGATCGACCTTGATGCGCATGTGGTCCTCGCTTGGTTCGCTCTCCCGGGCCGCATCCTAGCCCAGCGGCTTGCGGGCCGTGAAGCGCGCGCCGCCGAGGCGACGTTCGGTCACACCATCCACCAGCAGCACATAGGCACGGTAGAAGTCGTCGTCGCCGGCCGGCATGTTCGCGGCCAGCGCCTCCTCGCGGAGCCGCGTGTACATCTCCCGCCGCTTCGCCAGGACCAGGGCCCATTCCGCGGTCAGGCCATCGATCGCCGTCACCACGAATCCGGCCGCCGAGAGCATGTCGCGATAGGCAACCGCGCCCTGCAGGGTCTGCGCGCCCAGCCCGCGCCACAGCAGATCGACTTCGTCGTCGGAAAGCGACCCGTCGGTCACCCAGTCGGTGAAGCACAGCCGGCCGCCCGGCCGCAGCAATCGGAACGCCTCGGCAATGGCGGCGGCCTTGTCCGGCACGTGCAGGAACGCCTCCTGGCTCATCACCACGTCGGCCGAGGCGTCCGACATCCCGGTGCGCGTCACGTCGCCCTCGATCACCCACACCCGGTCGTCGAGACCCACCGCCGCCGTCAGCGCCGCCGCCCCGGCGACCCGGTCCGGGTTGAGGTCCACGCCGGTCACGCGCGCGCCGTAACGTGCCGCCAGATAGCGCGCCGGCCCACCCAGCCCGGCGCAGAAGTCGATCACCTCCGTGCCCTCGCCGATTTCGGCCGCCGCCGCGATGGCATCGTTCGCCGCCAGCCCGCCATAGTGGTCCTGGTCGTGCGGCCACAGGTCCTGCGGCCGCAGCCCATCGAGCGACCCGCGTTCCGCCCGCAGCTTGGCGAGAATATGCGGCGCCGAGATCGGATGCCGGGAATAGAAGTCGACAATGTACTGATGCGGGTCTGTCATCGGGCCGTTCGCCATATCCGGTTGTGCCGACACCCTAGGCGCCAGGATAGCGCGCCAACGCTGCGACATTCCGTCGCGTGATTGAAAGTCATTCGCATTGACAATGGCTCGCAATAACGCCATATCTATGAGCGTTGGAGGACGCTGCCGCGATGTACCTGTGCATCTGCAATGCGATACGCGAACGCGAAGTCGACGGTCTGGTGGCCGAAGGCGACGCGCGGACCGTTTCCGACGTCTACCGCGCGCTTGGCAAGCAGCCGCAATGCGGCTCCTGCGCCAGCGCCATTCGTGATCGCGTGAAGGCGGTCACCGGCGAGAGCGTCCCGACGCTGCCGATCGCCGCGGAATAGGCCCCTCGGGCCGAGCCAGAAACCAGATCCGATGTTGTTGGGTGTACGGTCGAAGCGGAACTCGACCGTGGGCAGGCTCATGGTGATGCCATGACGCTGGCCCTGCCCGGGTTCTCGCGATCCCGCGCCCGTCCCCATGTCGACGCCTGGACGCTCGGCGCCGGCCTCGTCGCGGCGCTGGTCGCCCTGCCGATCATCGCCGTGCTCGTCGTCGCCTTCACGCCGAAGGGCGAGGTCTGGGCGCACCTGCTTACCACCGTGCTGCCGGGCTACGCGCTCAACACACTGCTGCTGATGGTCCTGGTCGGCGTCGGCGTCAGTGTGATCGGCGTCGGCACCGCGTGGCTGGTGGCGATGTGCCGCTTCCCCGGCCGCGACCTGTTCGAGTGGGCGTTGCTGCTGCCGCTGGCGATGCCGGCCTACGTGATCGGCATCGTCTACGTCGAGCATCTGGAATTTGCCGGCCCGGTGCAGGGCCTGCTGCGCGACCTGACCGGCTGGCGCCTGGCCCGCGACTACTGGTTCCCCGAGGTGCGCAGCCTGGGCGGCGCCGCCGCCATGCTGACGCTGGTCCTCTACCCCTACGTCTACCTGCTGGCGCGGACCGCCTTCGTGGAACAGTGCGTCTGCCTGCTGGAGGCCAGCCGCACGCTCGGCCGCTCGCCGTGGAAAAGCTTCTGGGGAGTCGCCCTGCCGATGGCGCGACCGGCCATCGCGGTCGGTGTTGCCCTGGCGCTGATGGAGACGATCAGCGACTTCGGCACGGTGAAGATCTTCGCCGTGCACACCTTCACCACCGGCATCTACGACGTCTGGCTCGGCATGTACGACGCGCCGGCCGCGGCGCAGCTCGCCGCCGCGCTGCTGATGTTCGTCCTGCTGCTGATCGGGCTGGAGCGCTACTCGCGCCGGGGCATGGACTACGGCCACGCCACCCGCCGGCACCGCCCGCTGCCGAAACAGCCGCTGACCGGCTGGCGCCGCAACGCCGCCATCGCCGGCTGCGCGCTGCCGGTGCTCCTCGGCTTCGTCATTCCGGCAACGACGCTCGCCTGGTGGGCATGGCGCACCGCGCCGTTCATGCGCCTGGACGATTTCGCCAAGGACATCTCGACCACCTTCGCCATGGCCGGGCTCGCCGCCCTGCTGGTTTCCGGTGTCGCGGTCTATCTCGGCTACGCCATGCGCCTGTCGGATGCCAAGGGCCTGCGCGCGCTGGTCCGCTTCGCCAGCCTCGGCTACGCCATCCCCGGCTCGGTGATCGCAGTCGGCACGCTGATCCCCTTCGCGATCTTCGACAACGCACTCGACGGGTTCATGCGCGCCAACTTCGGCTTCGGCACCGGCCTGCTGCTGTCCGGCACCGTCGTCGCCGTGACCTTCGCTTACCTGGTTCGGTTCCTGGCGCTGAGCTACGGCGCCGTCGACTCAAGCCTGGGGCGCGTCACCCGCAACATGGACGGCGCCGCCCGCACGCTGGGTCTCGGCCCGGCCGCGACGCTGATGCGCGTGCACGTACCGATGATCCGCGGCGGCGTCCTGGCCGCCGCGCTGCTTGTCTTCGTCGACGTGATGAAGGAACTGCCGGCGACCCTGATCTTGCGGCCGTTCAACTTCTCCACCCTGGCGACGCGGATCTACGAATACGCCAAGGACGAGCAGTTCGAGGAGACCGGCCTGTGGGCGCTCGCCATCGTGCTGGCCGGCGTGATCCCACTGATCATCATGAGCCGCGCGATCGCCAAGGCCCGCCCCGGCGAAAGCAACAAGCTGGGGCTGTAGAACCCCGCCCCGTCATCCTGGGCAAGCGCAGCGCGACCCGGGATCACCGGTCAACGACACGAAAACCGCAACCCGGTGATGCCGGGTCAAGCCCGGCATGACGACGATGGTTACGCCGGCACCTTGAAGAAAACCTCGTCCGACTCGACCTGATAGGCCTCGGCCAGCTTGTTGGTCTGGTTGAAGATCGCCACCACCGACATAACCTCGCCCAGCGCCTCTTCGCTCATGCCGAGCTTGCGGGCCGCGGCGGTGTGCGAGCGGATGCAGTATTCGCAGCCGTTGGTGGCGCTGATCGCGACGGCGATCATTTCCTTGGTCAGGGGATCGAGCGCGCCCGGCGCCATGGTCTCCTTCAGCGTCTCCCAGGTGCGACGCAGGAGCGGCGGGTGGTGCGCGATGGTGCGCCAGAAGTTGGGCACGAAGTCGATGCCCTTGGTCGCCATGATGTCGTCGTAGACCGCCCGGACCTCGTCCGAGGCGTCGGCATAGTCGACCATCTTCACCGTCGTCGGCATCGCACCCTCCCATGTCGTCGTCCCGGCGGAGCCTAGCGGGCGCCGGGACGACGGGGAAGGGCGTGGCCGGACGGCCTCAGTACATGTGCTGGCCGCCGTTGATCGACATGGTCGAGCCGGTCACGAAGGTGGCCTCGTCGGCGACCAGGAACAGCACGCCGCGGGCGATCTCGTCGGAGTGGCCGAGCCGGCCGACCGGGATCCGTGCGACGATCTTCTCCAGCACGTTGTCCGGCACCGCGGCGACCATGTCGGTGTCGATGTAGCCCGGTGCGATCGCGTTGACGGTGATGTTGTAGCGCGCGCCTTCCTGCGCCAGGGCCTTGGTG
>CAZVLI010000129.1:0-8306 GCA_964627965.1 uncultured Rhodospirillales bacterium | reverse complement strand
CGCACCGAGATGGTGATGATCCTGTGGGCGGAAGGTGAGCGGCGGTGGGCGTCGAAGGCAATTCTTGAGACGCTTGTCGGCCGGCCTTACGACGCCGCTTTCGGGCTGCCGCGGATACGTTCGAAAATCCTCTAAAGCACTGAAAAATATACGTTAACCATACATGGCAAGGCTCTTGCTACGGCCCTCGTGGGGGCCGCTGCGACGGCGCTCCGAGCGTTACCAACTTCGGAGAAGAGCACCATGTTTGGATTGTCATTTGGCGCGGGCCGGCGGCGGCTCGCAAGCGGGGTGGCGGGGCTTTGCGCCGCCGTCGTGCTGGCCGCGACGCCGGCGGCCGCGTTGCCGGTTTCCGGCACTTTCGATGCCAGCGGCGACCTCGCCGCCGGTACCGACCTGAGCTCGCCCGGCACGCTGATCTTCGCCGGCTCGGTCGCCAACCTGAACAATGGCGACGGCGACTACACTGGCATCCCGGCGACGGTCTCGATGGTGACCACCATCGACCCGGTGCAGGGGGCGGCGCTGCCGATCGACACGTTGCTGGAGGTCGTCGGCAACGGCTTCGACCTCGACTTCATCCTGACCGCGATCGACAACGTGATCTTCGGCGGCAACAACGACTTCCTGACGTTGATGCTGAGCGGCCAGGGCACCGTCTCGGGCATCACGCCCACGGACGCGGCGGCCGACGGCAGCTTCGGCGTGCAGTTGACCGCGCAGCAGGGCGTCGAGAGCGGCGAGGGCAGCTGGTCCGCGTCCTTCGTGTCGCCGACCGATGTGGCCGTACCGGAACCGGAAGGCATGCTGCTGATGCTGATCGCGGGGATCGGTCTGATCGCCGCGGTGCGTCGTCGCCCGGTCTGACACAAACCGACGACAAACAGGAACGGCCGCGGCGTCCGCCGCGGCCGTCTCCTTTTCGGGGATCGCGTTTAACTGAAGATGAAGTCGCTGGCGTCCACCGCGCCGGGTGCGATGCCGTTCAGGACGATCACCGTCGTCATCGCATCCCACGTAACCCGTGCACCGTCCGTGCCGGACAGAATCTCCAACTCGTTGAAGCCGCCGACCGGCACCAGCATCACGTCGCTGCCGCTCGCGAAGTCGGTGATCCGATCCAGACCCTGATCGACGCCGAAGACGAACAGATCGTTACCGCCACCGCCGGTCAGCGTGTCGTTGCCCGGGCCACCGATCAGCGTGTCGTTGCCGGCGCCGCCATCGAGACTGTCGAACCCGGCGTGACCGACCAGCAGGTCGTCGCCGTTGCCGCCGTCCACCGTATCGCCGCCGCCCTGGCCGCGCAGCGTGTCGGTACCGTCGCCGCCGAACACCTCGTCGGTGCCGGAGTTGCCGTTGACCTGATCGTTCCCGACGCCGCCGGTCACCAGGTCGCCGCCGGCTCCGCCGAACAGCACGTCGGCGCCATCGCCGCCGATCACGGTGTCGTCGTCGAGGTGGGCGCGGATGGTGTCGTCGCCGGCGCCGCCGTCGACGCTGTCCTGTCCGGGATTGGCGTTCAGCGCATCGTCGCCGGCGACGATGGATGGTGTCGTCGCCCGGCAGGCCCCAGGCACGGTTGTCGCCGTCGTTGCCGGTGATGGCGTCGTCCTGGCTGCTGCCGACGGCGAACTCGATCTCGACGCCCTCGGCGATGACGGTGCGGTTCTGCGCCGACAGGGCGTTGCCGGTGCTGAACGAGACACCGCCGGCTTCCAGCGACAGGGTCCAGTCGCCGGGCAGCCCTTGGGCGCTCAGCATGTCGATGCCGCCGGTGTCCCAAAGCGTGACGCGATAGCCGGCCGTGGTGAGCTGGTAGACGCTGTCGCCCGCATTGTGCGTGGCGTTCACGCCATAGATCGCCTGTGCCGCCGCGATATCGAGCATCATGGGCGAGGCCGGATGGCCGGCCGTGTCGGTGGCGCTGGCCAGCTCGTCGCTCATGACCGTCATGGCGGCGCTGTCGAGCGTGCCGACGCCGAGACTGGCGAAACTGCCGAACCCGCCGACCGCGACGCCGGGATCCTTGAGGCCGATGGCCTGCCCGATCTGCGCCAGCAGGGTGTGGAAGGCGACACTGCCGGGCGCGGCGAAGGCGTCGTCGCCGGCGCTGGAGTCGACGTAGATGTCGCCGGCGGCCGTCGGGAAGTCGGCCGGATCGAGGCCGGCGGCGGTGAGCGTCGCGCTGGCTGCGCCGGGGTCCGGGAACAGGCCGATGGCAGTCGCGCCGTTGGCGAAGATGGAGCCGGCGGCGAAGCTGAGCGAGATATCGGAGGTGTTGTCATGGGCCGTGCCGCCCGGGGCCACGCGCACGAACTCGACGTCGATCACCGCCTCCCACAGGCCGAAGGCGAAGTCGACCAGCGCGGCGCGACTGGCGTCCCAGGTGCCGAGTCCGCTGTTCCACAGGCTGTAGGTGATGGTGCGGTCGGCGTCGAGTTGCCAGGCGCTGCCCTGGTGCAGACCGTCGAGAAGCGCATCGCCACTGACCGTGACCGCGCCCGCCGTCGCGATTGCCATGCCGAAACCTCACTGCCGCGCCCCCGAGGACAGTGTGGCGCGGTCGGCGCGGGCGATGTTGCGACGAACCGGTGAGCGGGTTGTGGCAAGCCGGTGGCCGGCGGGTCAGGTCTTCGTTGCCATCCACTTGGCCGTCCAGTGCTGCGCGTAGGTGACGGCCGGATAACCGCCGTCGCTGCGCAGGCCCGGCAACGTCTCGATGACAGCGTCGAAGTTGGGCTGGTGGAAGAACACGATCGAATGCCGCCGCGCGGTGGACGCCTCGGCCGCTGGCGGGTTGACCACGCGATGCAACGTGGAGACCCAGCGGTCGTTCGTGACGATCGGCATTACGTCGCCGATGTTGACCACGAACTGCCCGCGCGCCGGCTTCACGTCGACCCAGGTGCCGTCACGCGCACGCGCTTGCAGGCCGCCGGCGGCGTCGTCGGCAGTGAGAATGGTCAGCGTGCCGTAGTCGGTGTGCGCGCCGCCGCGCAGCTGGCCCGGTACCGGCAGTTCGTCCTGCTCCGGATAGCACAGCAGCCGCAAGGCGCTCATCGAATGGTCGAGCTGCGGCGCGAAATGATCGGCCGGCAGGTCCAGCGCCACCGCGAATACCTGCATCAACACGTCGGCGAGCTTGTTCAGTCGCCGGTAGTAGGCCGTCATCTGGGCTTCGAGGCCGGCCGGCATATCGGGCCACAGGTTGGCGTGGAAGTGATGGCCGACGTCGGGGTGCGCCAGCACCGCCGGTGGCGGCGGATCCACCGGCCCGATGTCGATCATCTCCTTCAGGTCCGGCGGCGCGGCGTCGCCCAAGCCGTAGGACAGGCTCTCGCCGCCAAGGGGCGTGTAGCCGCGGCTGATTTCCGGCGACGGCTGGCGGATCGCCAACTTTTCCGCCAGCGGCAGGCGGAAGAAGGCGTTCGCCATGGCGTAGGTCGCGTCGGTCATCGCCTGCTCGACGCCATGGCCCGAGATCGTGAAGAAGCCGATCTCGCGACAGGCCGCGTCCACCGCCGCCGCGACCTCGCGCCGAGCCGCGCCATCGCCGGTGAGGAACGGCGCGATGTCGATATGCGGGATGCCGGTCATGGCCATGGCTCAGCATAGACCGTGCCAGGACCGGGACGCGGCTTTCCGGCCGCCGGCGTTGCGCCGGTGCCTATCCGCTGTGCGACTGCCCGCCGCTAGAACAGCCGCTTGCTGGCGATCTCGGCGCCCTCGCACATGGCGCGCAGCTTGGCCCAGACCACGTCCTCGGTGACCTTGCCCATGCCGGCCGAGGTGTCGAAGCCGCAGTCAGTGCCGGCCTGGACGCGGGCCGGATCGCCCACCGCCTCGGCGACCTTCTCCAGCCGCTCGGCGACGACTTCGGGGTGCTCGACATAGATCGTCTGCGTGTCGATGACGCCGGCGATCAGGTACTGGTCGTCGGCCAGCTTGATGTCCTTGAACACCTTCGGCTCGTGCTGGTGGCGCGGGTTGGCGAACGGCAGCAGGAAGCCGCCGACGTCGCACTTCAGCAGGATCGGCAGGATCTCCTTCAGCGCGACGTCGCTGTCGTGCGGCCCCTCGTAGTTACCCCAGCAGACATGCAGGCGAGCGCGTTCGCGCGGCACGTCGGCCAGCGCCCGGTTGATCGCGGCGATGGTCTTCTCCACGAAGGCCTGGAAGACCTCCAGCGGCTCGTCGCCGAACCACATGTGCCGCTCCATCGCCAGGTCCGGCGCGTCGATCTGCAGCATCAGCCCGTGGCGCGCGGCGGCGTCGTACTCGATCTTGATCGCGTCGGCCAGCGCGTCGAGATAGGCGTCCAGGTCCGGGTAGAAGTCGTTCTTCATCGCCGTCGCGACGATGCCGGGCGACGGCGCGGTGATGAAGGTGTCGGCGAAGTCGCCGCCGACGGCGTCCAGCGCCGCCTTGAAGTCGGCGATCTCGGCCTCGTTCTCCTCCGGCGCGATGTACTTGACCTCGCTGATCGCCATCGGCGGATCCATGTTGGACACGGCCGCCGCGTTCGCCGCCACCGCCCGACGCCAGGCGCCGTATTGCGGATACTTGATCAGGTCCCGGAATGGCTTGCGCGACCAGCGGCCCCCGAACCCGGACATGCGGCGCTGCACGTAGAGAAAGAACGCCTCGCGGATCTGTTCGCCGTCGTTCGGGATGTCGATGCCGACCTCGCGCTGCATCTCCACGACATGCTTCGTCGCGGCGCTGGCGGCGTCGTTCAGCTCGGCCTCGGAGACGGTCTCGCCGTTGTTCCGGCGCACGTAGAGATCGACCAGCGCCGCCGGCCTCGGCAACGAGCCGGCGTGCGTGGTGAGAATGCGGGTTGCGGGCATCTCTTCCTCCCTGGGCGGCTCGCCGCCGCTTTTTCTGATTCTTCCCGTGACTTAGGCGGCGTGGATCTGGCGGACCAGGTCGCGCATGCGCTCTTTGTCTTCCTCGGTGTTGCAGGCGATGGAGAACTCGATCCGCTGGATCAGGCCGCCGTAGCGTTCCGCCAGACGCTGGCCGATCTGGTCGTAGGTGCCGACGGTCGCGTAGGTATGCAGGATCTCGTCGGAGATCATCGGCGGCATCTCGTCCCAGCGCTGCGCCTTCGACAGTACCGCCATCTCGTCCGCCAACTCGCCCAACCCGTGCGCGGCGAAGGCCGGGCGATAGGCCGGCGTGGACGCGTAGAACGCCACCCGGGCGCGCACATCGACGACCTTCTTCGCCAGCGCGTCCTCGTCCGGCGCAGTCGCGATCAACGGCTTCATCGCCACCTGCACTTTGGAGGGATCGCGGCCACTGCGCTTCGCGCCTTCGGCGACGGCGGGTAACATCTGCTCGGCGATGTACTTTGGGGTGCACACCGGGTGCGGCCGCAGGCCATCGGCGACCTCGCCGGCGATCTTGCACATGCCCAGGTTCACCGCCGCGAGGTGGATCGGGATTTCCGGATGCTCGATCGGTCCCGGATCGAAAAGCGGCACCATCAGGCTGAGCCGGTAATGCTCGCCCTCGTACTGCAGCCGCGTCCCGTTCTGCCAGCAGTCCCAGACCGCGCGCATGGCCCGCACGTAGTCGCGCATCCATGGCCCCGGCGCATGCCATGTCATGCCGTAACGGCGCTGGATGTGGCCGCGAACCTGGCTGCCCAGACCCAGCGTGAAGCGCCCCTTCGACAGCCGTTGCAGCGTCCAGGCCGACATCGCGCTGACGGTCGGTGAACGCGGGAAGGCCATGGCAATGGCGGTCGACAGGTTCAGTTTCGTCGTCGCCGAGGCCGCCAGCGCCATCACCACGTAGGGGTCTTCCTTGGTCTCCTCGACCGCGATGCCGTCATAGCCGAGTTCTTCCAGCAGTCGCGCGTCATCGGCGACGCGGCCCAGGTCCATCGCCTGTTCCGGCGCGCGCAGGCCCGGGTCGGTCTTGCCCAGCGGCAGCAGGGTTTCGATCCACATTCTTCTTGTCCTCGTGCGTCAGCGCCGGCCGGAGAAGTCGAGGATCACCTCGACGAGGCAGCCGTCCAGGTTGTGCGGTTCGGTCATCTCGATGGCGAAGTGAAGCATACCCCACTCGCGCTCGAAGCTCAGGTACCACGGTGCCGGCAACGGGCGTTCCGGATGCGGCGGCTCGAACCGATGCTCAGGTCCGTAGCGTGCCATGATAGCCGCCGACTGCACGCAGGGCTGTGGCCGGACGGTGAAGACCACCAGTCCGCCGCGGCCGGCCTCCTTGAGCGCGAGGCCGGCGCCGGCACCGATCATTGCCGCCTCGACCGCCGATGCGTCGCGCCGCGGCAGATGGCTGAGCCGCGCGGCGAGCCGGTCCACGATCTCCAGCGTCTCCGCCACGGCTTCGAAGTTCACGGCGTCCAGCACGTCGCCGTCGAGCCGGCCCCAGACATCGAGTGCGGCCGGCATCGCTGCGTTGTAGTGCAGTCGCGACGGGCCGGGTGGCTCGGGCCTGTCGCGGCTGGCGTCCCAGCAGGGCAGGCGAAGCTGAACCGACGCGCCGACCTGCGCCTTGCCGCGATGCACGGCGACGATGCGGCCGGCGACGCGGCACGTGTCCAGGACACGCCCGGTCTCGACCGGCTCGATGGCGTCGACAGCAAGGGTCAGATGCAGCCTGGCGCGCTTGCGGGCGGCCAGGATCGTCTTCGGTGGTTCCATTATCGACGCATTGTGACCCGCGAGGTGCCGGGGGTCACCGGCTTCGTCAGCCGACCGGACTCAGCTCGCCCACAGCGTCATGTTGCGCAGGACGGGATAGACCTGCTTCTGCCAGCGCCGACCGCTGAACACGCCATAGTGTCCGACGCCGGCCTGCATGTGGTGGCGCTTCAGGTGCGGGCGCAGGCCGGTCATCAGGTCGTGTGCTGCCTGCGTCTGGCCCAGCGCGCAGATGTCGTCGCGCTCGCCCTCCACGGTCAACAGGGCGGTGCGGCGGATGACCCGGGGGTCGACCTTCTCGCCCTTGTAGGTGAACTCGCCGGTCGCCAGCAGGGCGCGCTGGAAGATCTGATCGACGGTCTCCAGGTAGAACTCCGCCGGCAGGTCGGCGACGGCGAAATACTCGTCGTAGAAGTCCTTGATCGTCTCGGCCTCGGCGTGCCGGCCGGCGGCCATGTGACCCAGCAACTCGCCATGTGCGCGCACGTGCCGGCCCAGATTCATCGACATGAAGGCGGTGAGCTGCACGAAGCCGGGATACACGCGCCGGCCGGCACCGCGATGCGGCAGCGGCACGCGGGCGATCAGGTTGCGCTCGAACCACTCGATCGGGTTGGTGTTGGCCAGGTCGTTCACCCGGGTCGGGTTGATGCGCACGTCGACCGGGCCTGCCATCAGCGTCAGCGAGCGCGGCTGCGCCGGGTTGCTTTCCGCCGCCATCACCGCCACGGCGGCCAGCGCCTGCACGCATGGTTGGCAGACCGCGACCATGTGATTGCCGGGACCGATGGTCTCCAGGAACCGGATCAGGTGCTCGACATACTCGTCCATGCCGAAGCGGCCGGCGGACAGGTGCACGTCGCGGGCGTTGTGCCAGTCGGTGATGTAGACGTCATGGTCGGCGAGCAGCGTCGTCACCGTATCGCGCAGCAGGGTCGCGAAGTGGCCCGACATCGGTGCCACCAGCAGCACGCGGGGCTGTTCGACTTCGGTGTCCTTGGCGAAGCGCAGCAACGTGCCGAACGGCGTCGTCAGCACCGCCTCCTCGCGCACCGGCACCGGCTGTCCGTCGACCTTCACCTCGTCGATGCCGTACGCCGGCCGCTTGTGCGTGAGTCGAAGCCGGCCGATCAGTTGCCAGAAGGCGGCTTGATGTCGCGCCGCAACATACGTGTCCGGCAGTGCCAGCCCGCTGGCGAACCAGTCGACCGCGCGGCCGTATGCCCGCACCGGCTCGATGACCTGGTTATGCCATTGATACAGCGAATAAAGCACCGGCGGGGCGGCTCTCGATCTTGCAGATAACCACTAGCTGAGAAGGCTAGACCGTTTTATTGTGCAGTGCGACATAAAATGGTGGAGCCGCCGATGCCGAAGGCCGTCCTGACGATCTCCAGCCGCAACTACTCGTCCTGGTCGTTGCGTGGCTGGCTGCTGTGCCGCATGGCCGGGCTGGATTTCGACGAGAAGGTGCTGGGTGCCGACCACGAGTCGAGCCGGGCCGAACTGCTGCACCTGTCGCCGTCCTTCCTGGTCCCGGAACTGACGCATCGCGGCAACCACGTCTGGGACGTGCTGGCGATCGCGGAGTATCTGCACGAGACCCACCCGAAGGCCGGGCTGTTGCCG
>CAZVLI010000128.1:0-8314 GCA_964627965.1 uncultured Rhodospirillales bacterium | reverse complement strand
GGCGGGTCATTCGGCGTCAACAGCACGTGAACCGGGCAGGCGAGCAGGGCGTCGCCGGTGACTGATCCTGAACGTGCGCTTGGTACGCGTGCAGGCTCACAGGTATCGGTGGGCGTGCCGCCTGCGTCGAGGAAACGCGATGAGTAGCGAGCGGGGCAATCTATCGGCGGCCGACGTGGCGCGGCTGGCCGGGGACCATTCGGACGAAGTGCGGGCGGAGACCGCCGCCAAGGTCGCCAAGGCCTTCGAGGCCGGGCTCTCCGAGGCCGAGCGCGATCTGGCCGCTGACATCTTCCGCACGTTGCTGCGCGATGCGGCGCAGCGGGTTCGCGTGGCCCTGTCCGACAGCCTGAAGTCCAGTCCCGAGGTGCCGCGCGATGTGGCGCTGACCCTTGCCGCCGATGTGGCGGAGGTCGCGGCGCCTATGCTCAAGTGGTCGGAGGTGCTCAGCGACGAGGATCTTCTGGCACTGGTTCGCGAGAAGGGCGTCGAGCATCAGGTCGCGATCGCGCAGCGCGAGACGGTCTCGGCCGACCTTGCCGATGCGCTGGCGGAGACCCATGACGAGGCGGTTGTTGCCACGCTGGTTGGCAACAATGGCGCCGAGATCGCCGAGACGACCCTGCAGAAAGTTCTGGACGAGTTCGCGGACAGCGATGCGGTGAAGGCACCGATGACACATCGGCGCACGCTGCCGCTGTCGGTGTCGGAGCGACTGGTGACGCTGGTCTCGGATCAGCTACGCGAGCATCTGGTCACGCACCACGCGTTGCCGGGCAACCTGGCGACGGACCTGGTGCTGGAAAGCCGGGAGCGGGCCACGGTCAGCCTGACCGGCGACGGTGCGGAGCGCATGGACGTCGCCGAACTGGTCCGTCACTTGGCGCGCAACCAGCGCCTGACGCCGACGATCACGTTGCGTGCCGTTTGCATGGGCGACATGGCGTTCTTCGAGTACGCGCTTGCGGAACTCTGCGGCATCCCGGTCGTGAACGCCTCGACGCTGATCAACGACGAGGGGCCGCGCGGCCTGAAGGCGATCTGCAAGCGCGCCGGCATCCCTTCGGAGATGTTCAAGTTCATCGTTGCCGCCGTCGAGGTCGCGAAGGAAACCGCCGACGATGGACTGCCCGGCGGCCGCGACCGGTTCGTCGCGCGCATGATCGAACGCGTGCTGACCAAGCTCGAAGACGAGATGGCCGACGCCGATACCGAGTATCTCATCGCCAAGCTCTCCGGCACGACGGTCCAGCAGGCGGCCAGCGCCTAGCTGAACCTCAAGGCCGACCGGCGGCGTCCGTGCGGTCGCCGCCGTGGTCCGCGACGCCCCTTCGTCGCGCCCCCTGACAGTTCCTTCCTCGCCCCGGCTATAGGTCGGGCTTGCGCGATGGCGTGGGCCGAACGACGCTGTGGGCAGAAACCGATTGGGGAGGACATCATGGATTGGGGCGTGCACCTGCCGCATCTGGGGCGGAAGGTCGATCGCGAGACCATCGTCGGGTTCGCCAAGGAACTGGAGCGGCTGGGCTGCCATTCGGCCTGGGTCAGCGACCACATCGCCTGGCCGGCCGACATCGCGTCGAGATATCCCTACGACGCGGAAGGCGCGTTCGGGCCGACGCCTGACATGGGCTGGCTCGATCCGCTGGGTACGCTGACCTTCGTCGCCGGTTGCACCGAGAAGCTGCGGCTGGGCACCTCGGTGATGATCGTGCCGTACCGGCCGCCGGTGCAGACCGCCAAGCAACTCGCCACGCTGGACGTGCTCTCCGGTGGACGGACGATCCTGGGCGTCGGCGTCGGCTGGATGGCGGAGGAGGCCGCGATCCTGGGCATGCCGTGGGATAAGCGCGGCAAGCGCACCGACGAGCAGCTGGCGATCTTTCGCGCGCTGTGGAGCGAACGCGATCCGTCCTTCAAGGGCGAGTTCTACGAATTCCCGACCGTCGGGTTCGAGCCGAAGCCGGTGCAGGATCCGCTGCCGATCTGGGTCGGCGGCTCGACACCTGCGGCGTTCCGGCGGGTCGCGCGCTTCGGTCAGGCGTTCCATGCCGCCTTCACGCCACAGCCGGAACTGGCCGAGCAGTTCGCCGCCGTGCGGGCAGAGTGCGAGAAGGCGGGCCGCGATCCTTCCGAGTTGACCTTCTCGTTGCGCGTGTTCCTCGACCCGGCCGCGATGATGGAACCGGCCAAGTCGGTCGCCGGCTCGAAGGATCAGATGCTGGAGACCGTCGCCGGGCTGAAAGCGCTCGGCGTTTCGCACATCCTGCTCGACCCGGCGGCACGCGGCGGCGTGCCGGGCCGGCTCGACGCGGTGCGCGCGTTCATGGAGGAGGTGGCCCCGGCGGCCTGATCAGCCGGCGCGCAATCCCCACGGCGCGCCCCAGCCGAGGCCGTCCTCGGTCCTGCCGACGGGCTTGTACTCGGCGGCGATCCAGCCGTCGTAGCTCGACTGCTCGACCTCGCGCAGGAAGAAGGCGTAGTCGGTCTCGCCGTGGTCCGGCTCGTTTCGGCCCGGCGGGTTGGCGATCTGGATGTGGCCGATGTCGGGCAGGCAGTCGTGGAAGGTGTGGACCAGATCGCCCTCCGTGACCTGCACATGGTAGGCGTCGAACTGCAGCCGCACGTTGGGCTTGCCGAGTTCGGCCATGATCCCGCGGGCATGGGCGGTGTCCTTCAGGAAGAAGCCAGGCACGTCGCGCTTGCCGTTGATCGGCTCCAGCAGGGCGTTGATCCCGTGCGGGGCGAACTGGTCGGCCGCCCAGGCGACGTTCTTGCGATAGGTGTCTTCGTAGGCGGCGCGCTCCGGACCGTCCGCCGGCGTCTTGCCGGCGACGAGATGCACGCGCTCGCAGCCCAGCGCCGTCGCCAGTTCGATGGAGCGACCGATACCGTCCTGGAACTCCGCCTCGCGCCCGGGAAGGCAGGCGATGCCGCGCTCGCCGGCCTCCCAGTCGCCGGCCGGCATGTTCAGCAGCACCTGGGTGAGGCCGCCGGCCTCCAGCGCCGCCTTCAAGGTCGCGGCCGTCTCGTCCTCGGGGAACTGGTACTCCACGCCGGTGAAGCCGTGCTTGGCCGATGCGGCGATGCGCTCGGGCAGCGGCCGGTCGAGGAACAGGAAGGACAGGTTGGCGGCGAGTTTCAGCATGGCGGTGCTCCCGGGCTTGGCATTCGCCTTAGCTTGATCGCGGTGACTTGGCCGTGCAACCTGCGGCCGAGTCTGTGGGCCCGAGTGCGTGGGGAAGGGGCAGAATGACGGCGGCTTACGTCGAAACCGAGGCGCGCGAGCGCGGCACCGCCGTGGTGATCGGCGGGCGCTGGGACGTCGCGGCCGCCGGCGGGATCGACGCCACGCTGCGCGCCCTGAAGCTGCCGCGCGGCGACAAGGTCACCGTCGATGCTGGCAAGCTGGAACGGCTGGACACGGCCGGTGCCTGGCTACTCCATCGCACCTTGAAGCAGCTCAAGGCCGACGGCGTTGCGGTGGAGCTCGCCAACCTGGCCGAAATGCACAAGATGATGCTCGACCAGGTCGCGGCCAACGACAAGGAAGTGGCGCACGAGCCGCCGCCGCCGAACGCGGTGATCCGGGTGCTCGCGCATCTGGGCGAGGGCACGGTCGACGCGCTCGACGAGGGCCGGCAGGTGCTCGGCTTCTTCGGGCAGCTCTGCATCGGCATTGCCAGCACCATCGTGCGGCCCTGGCGGCTGCGGTTCACGCCGCTGGTCTACCAGATCGAGCAGGTCGGGCTGAACGCGCTGCCGATCGTCGGCCTGATCTCCTTCCTGATTGGCATCGTGCTGGCGTACCAGGGCGCGGTTCAGTTGCAGCGGTTCGGTGCGGAGATCTTCGTCGTCAACCTGATCGGCGTGTCGGTGCTGCGCGAGATCGGCATCCTGCTGACCGCCATCGTCGTCGCTGGCCGATCCGGCAGCGCGTTCGCGGCGCAGATCGGCTCGATGAAGCTGAACGAGGAAGTCGACGCCATGCGTACCCTCGGGCTCGACCCGATGGAGGTGCTGGTGCTGCCGCGGGTGCTGGGGCTGGTGATCGCCATGCCGCTACTCGCCTTCTTCGCCGACATCATGGGCTTGCTCGGCGGTGGGCTGATGGCCTGGATCGTGCTCGACATCGCGCCGGTGCTGTTCATCGACCGACTGAACGAAGCGGTCAGCCTGTGGTCGTTCTGGGTCGGCATCATCAAGGCACCTGTGTTCGGGTTGCTAATCGCCATGGTCGGCTGTCTTGAGGGGCTGCGCGTCACCGGCTCGGCGGAAAGCGTCGGCAAGCAGACGACGCGCGCCGTGGTGACCTCGATCTTCCTGGTGATCGTGGTCGATGCGCTGTTCTCGATCTTCTTCTCCACGGTGGGCGTCTGATGGAAGACCTCGAACTGCCGCCGGCGCCCGAAGCGACCGAAGACGACATCGTCATCCGCATTCGCGGCCTGAAAACGCAGTTCGGGCCGCACGTGATCCACGACAATCTCGACCTCGACATCCGCAAGGCCGAGGTGATCGCCATCGTCGGTGGCTCCGGTACCGGCAAGTCGGTGCTGCTGCGCACGATTATCGGGCTGAACAAGCCGCGCGAGGGCATGATCGAAGTGTTCGGTCAGGACCTTGCCCAGCTCACCCCGCGCGAGCGGCAGGCGATCGAGCGACGCTGGGGCATCCTGTTCCAGGACGGCGCGCTGTTCAGTTCGCTCACCGTGGCGCAGAACATCCAGGTGCCGCTGCGCGAGCACCTGAAGCTGTCGCAGGACCTGATGGACGAGATCGCGGCGTTGAAGATCGCCATGGTCGGCCTGCCGCCGGAAGCGGGCGGCAAGTATCCGTCGGAACTGTCCGGCGGCATGCGCAAGCGTGCCGGCCTGGCGCGCAGCCTGGCGCTGGACCCGGAACTGCTGTTCCTGGACGAACCGACGGCGGGGCTGGACCCGATCGGCGCGGCCGCGTTCGATCAACTGATCCGACGGCTGCAGCAGAGCCTCGGTCTCACCGTGGTGATGGTGACGCACGACCTGGACAGCCTGTTCGCGATCTGCGACCGGATTGCCGTTCTGGCTGAGAAGCGTGTTATGGTCGTGGGGCCGATGGACCTCATGCTGCGTCAGACACACCCTTGGATTCACGAGTATTTTCACGGTCCGCGCAGCCGCGCGGCGCAGGCGACCGAGTCGGCCGCCAGCGCGTCGTGAGAGGTTAGACGGGCATGGAAACACGCGCTTCGCATCTTCTGATCGGCACCTTCGTGCTGATCTTCATCGCCGGTGCGCTGGGCTTCATCATCTGGCTGGCCAAGGTCGATATCGACCGCAAGTTCGCCTACTACACGATCTTCTTCGACGGCGCCGTCTCCGGCCTCTCGATCGGCGGCGATGTTCGCTACAACGGCATTCCAGTCGGCACCGTGGCGGCGATCGACATCGATCCGAACAATCCCAGCCGGGTGCGCGTGGTCGCGGAGGTCGCGCACGATACGCCGATCCGCACCGACACCTACGCGTCGCTCGAACTGCAAGGCATCACCGGCGTTTCCTTCGTGCAGCTCAAGGGCGGCACGCCGGGGGCGCCGCTGCTGGCCGACGTGTCGGAGGACGAGCAGCCGGAGATCCGTTCGGTGGCGTCGGCGATCCAGGAACTGTTCGAAGGGGCGCCAGAGCTGATCAGCAGCATCATCGTGCTGGTGAACGAGCTGACGTTGCTGGTTGGCGAAGAGAACCGCGGCCACATCACCAACATCCTGGCGAATGCGGAAACGGTCTCGGCGACGCTGGCGCGTCGGTCGCCGGAGATCGAGGAGATCATCGTCAACTTGAACAAGACCAACAAGGAACTGGCCGAGACCATCACCAAGGTGAACGGTCTGATCGGCCGGCTCGATACGGTCGTGGACAGCACCGACAAGACCCTGACAACGGCGCGCAGCACGCTGTCGACGGTCGACACGCTGGTCTCCAAGGAAGTTACCCAGCTGACGCAGCAGCTCAACGTCGTGGCCAAGGACGTCGGCAAGCTGACCCGCGACCTGAACGGTTTCCTGGCCGACAACCGCGAGTCGCTGGACGTCTTCGCGTCGGACGGGCTGGTGCAGTTCACCCGCTTCATCGAGGAGGCGCGGGTGTTGATCGGTTCCGCGTCGCGACTGGTGGAAGACGTGCAGAGCGATCCCGGCCGGTTCCTGTTCGGTGGCGGCCAGGGTGTTGAGACGGAGAGCAGGCAATGACGGTTGGCGGGCGAGGTGGGCCGGGGGGCCTTGGACGGCGTCGGCTGTTGCTGACGTTGGCGGCCGGCGTGCCGTTGCTGGCCGGCTGCGAGGCGGCGGCCGTGCTGGGCAATCTGGCGGAGCCGACCAACCTCTACACGCTGACGCCGAAGAGCACCTTCGAGCAGGCGCCGCCGGTGAGCTGGCAGCTCGTGGTCGAGGAGCCCTATGCGGCCGGCGGCCTGAACACCACGCGCATCGCGCTGCGCGACAGCCCGACCGAACTGGACTACTTCGCCAAGGCGGCCTGGACCGACCGGGCGCCGCGCATGGTGCAGACGCTGCTGGTGGAGAGCTTCGAGAACAGCCGGCGCATCGTCGCCGTCGGCCGGCAGGCGATCGGACTGCGCTCCGACTTCAACCTGAAGTCCGAACTGCGCGAGTTCCAGGCCGAGTACGACAAGCCGGAGAGCGCGCCGCGTGCGCGCGTGCGACTGAACGCCAAGGTGATCAAGCAGCCGCAGCGCGCGATCATCGCCTCGGATAATTTCGAGGCTGTCGTGCAGGCCAACAGCAACAGCATCGAGGACATCATCGACGCCTTCGACACCGCCATGGGCAAGGTGTTGAAGCGCGCCGTGGAGTGGACCCTGGCGGAAGCGCAGCGGGTACAATGACCGGCCTCACGCTGGAGCAGCTGAACGACCGCGTCGCCATCTCCGATGTCCTGCACCGCTATTGCCGCGCGATCGACACCAAGGACTGGGCGCTGCTGGAAACCGTGTTCGTCGAAGACATGGAGGCCGACTTCACCTCCTTCGCCGGACGCGACGTCGTGCGCGGGCGCGACAACTGGCTGAGCGCGATCCGGCTGACGATCTCCGGCCTGGAAGCGACCCAGCACCTGACCGGCAACCATACGATCACGCTCGATGGCGACAGCGCCGCGCTGCGCGCCGACCTGCAGGCGGTACACATCCTGGCCAATCCGCGCGGCGACGGCGAATACACCGTCGGTGGCTGGTACGACATTGACTGCGTGCGCACCGCCGACGGCTGGCGGGTGAAGCGCTACAAACTCACGGTGCGCTGGTCGCGCGGCAACCGTGACATCCTGCGCATTGCCGCCAAGGCCGCCGCCGCGGGCTGATCCCGCTTTCATGATATTCGCGTGAGCTTTTCTGCCCCGACCGGGGTAACGGTCCCCAGCAAGCTAGGTTAGTTGCGCCAAGACCGGCGTTAGGCGCCGCCTGAGGGGGACCGGGCATGGCCGAGCACTATGCGCTGCTGAGCGCGATCATCTCCGACGCCGCCTTCTGGGTCGGGCTGACGACCGTGGCGGTATTCGCTGCCGGTCGCTTCAACGAGCGGCGGGTGGACACCGAGAAGGACCTCGATCCGCCACTTACCGCGCATTGCTTCACGACGCGGTTCCGCTTCAACAGCGCGCTGGTGATGTACGTGCTGGTCTACTGCGGTTTCTACGGCGCGCTGATCTTCGGGTTCTCGTTCGAGGTGTTCCAGAACTTCTTCAAGGAGTTCTTCGGTCCGATCACGCTGCCGGGCGAGGGGATGGAGTTCGGCACGCCGGCCTGGGTGGCGACGCTGGTGCCGATACTGGTGTCGACGACACCGTGGTTCCGGCAGCGCGACGAGCTGTTCCGGCGCTGGCTATGGGCGTTCTCCGGCGTGCCGCAGACGGCGCAGGCCTTCGCCAACGAACTGGTCTCGGTCGCGGCCCAGCGCCTGCCGCCGATGCGGCCGGATCACCTGGAGCCCTTGCGGCTCAGCGACAGCTTCGCCGTCTACGAGGTGCTGCGCCTGATCGAGAACCGGTTGCGCGAGCGCTTCGACGACTACAAGGATTTCCTCTACCAGCATGAGGCCTTGAGCCGGAGCCTGTCGGATACGCACGAGGCTCTGCGCCATTCGGTGGCGAGCGACGCCGATCACGCCGCACAGATCCAGGATGCGCAGGCGGCGCTGGCCGAGGCACTGCGCCCGGACGACGGCGAGCCGGCGCGCGTGGAAGTCGACATGGCGCTGGAACGGCTGCGCGGATTGCTGCATGCGGGCGAGGCCGACGGCCCCGAAGTGGTCCCGGAC
>CAZVLI010000127.1:0-8333 GCA_964627965.1 uncultured Rhodospirillales bacterium | reverse complement strand
CGCCCATCGTGGCGCCGGCCGCTGCCGCCCCTCCACTGGCGAGCCCGGCGGCGGAACCGACCGCGGCGCCCGCGCCGAGTTGCGGCGCACCGGAGACCAGGCCGGCGGCGATGCCGGGTCCGAAGATGCCGAGCATGAAGATCGCAAGCGCGCCGAGGACGGTCGAAAGCGCCTGTTCGATGGTGATCTCGCCGCCCGCGAAGGACGCGGCGAACGATCCGAACAGCGTCGAGCCAATGCCGACAATGACCGCAAGCACCATCAGCTTAATGCCGGCCGCGATCACGTTGCCGAGCACTCGTTCGGCCAGAAACGCCGTCTTCCCCCACAGAGCGAAGGGCACCAGAACGAAACCGGCCAAGGTCGTCAGCTTGAACTCGAGAATGGTGATGAAGAGTTGGATGGCGAGAATGAAGAAAGCGAGCAGCACGATGATCCAGGCCACCATCAGCACCGCGATCTGAACGAAGTTCTCAAAGAAGGCGATCGGCCCGAGAAGCTCCTTCACCTCCCTGAGAAGCGGATCGGCGGCGACAAAGCCCGTGTTGGCGACAAAGCCCGGCCGCATCAGGTCGTCGGCGGTGATCGGAGAATTGCTCGCCCTCAAGCCGAGCCCGGCGAAGCTGTCGAAGATGACATCGGCGAGGAAGGAGAAGTTGTTCAGGATGAAGGCGAAGGCGCCGACATAGAGCACCTTCTTGATCAGTGCGGGAACAACCGACTTGTCGTCGGAGAGTGCCCAGAACAAGCCGGCGAGCGTGATGTCGATGCCGATCAGGATCGTCGTCAGGAACGCAACGTCCGGCCCGAGGAATCCGAAGCCGGAGTCAATGTAGCTGACGAAAGTCTCCGTGAACCGATCGATGACGCCGACATCGTCCATTGCGCGTATCCCTCAACTCCTAGCGGCTGTAGCTGCTGCCATCGCCCATGAAGCGCGCGAAGCGGGCGCGGGCCTGTTCACGGGCGGCAATGGCGCTGGCGCTCTCCAGCGCGTCGGCACGGGCGGAGGCGGCAAGCAAGGTCTGGAGCTGCATCGATTGCTTGGCGGCCAGCGCGGTCAGTTGATTACCGGCCTGAACCGCCTGGAGATTGCCGATCGCGCCCTGGCTCTCGGCAACCAGCCGGTCAAGGACGAATGCGTCGCTGCGCACCTGGCCCACCACCTCCGCCTGGACTTCGAGGCTGTGCTGGAACCCGCCGCGCGCGAGCCGCCATGCTTCCTGCGCGTCCTGAATGATCTGGGAATTGGAGACGGCCGCGTCATACTCTTCAGGAAACAGCCGGCGGTAGGTGCTTTCGACCGCCGAGACCTGATAGGCGATGCCTTGCGCATCGAGGATAAGCCTGTCGACCTGACGCAGCGAGGCTTGCAGGTCGCCAGCGACGGAAGTCGGGAGGCTCGCGAGGTTCTGCGCCTGGTTGACCAGCATCTGCGCCTCGTTGCTGAGCTGCTTGATCTGGTTGTTGATCTGTTGCAGCGAGCGAACGGCGGTCAGCAGGTTCTGGCTGTAGTTTGCCGGATCGAAGACCGTGATCGCGTGCGCCGGCGGCGCCGTGACAGTCATGGTCACGGTGACGGCGGACAGGCCGAACGCCAAAGCGGCGCAAGCGGACAGAAGCCGTGTCTTGAGATGTTTCATCGGTCGTTCTCCTCTGGATCGCTCCACCGCCAGCCGTCCCGGCCGTTGGCCAGGATGTCGATGCGGTAGTGGTAGGTGTTGAATTCGCTGATGGCGGCGACGGACGCTCCGAAAGGCTTGACGCTGCTTGGCCCAAAGGCGTCATAAACGCCGTAGAAATACGTCTCGGCGTAGCTGTCGCCGAAGACGTAGCTGTCGGAAAAACGGAGCGCGATGCCGCCGTAGGCGACCGTGTCGCTGTCGAGACTTGGCCCGATCCGCGCATGACAGCCTTCGAGCGTTGCAGAAGCCGCCGCGCCATATCCGCGTCTCAGCGCCACATCGGCGCCGGGCTCATTGGCCCATGCGATGTCGGGAAAACCTTCCTCACCGCAATGGCCGCCGGTCGAGGTGACGCGGATTTCGTCCACATCCGGATGAAGCGGGATGCAGAGTGAGCCGCTTGCACCGGCCGCGTTGCCCTCAAGCCATTGCCGGATCGTGTTTTGGGCGTCGGACCGACCCCAGACATGCCGCCACTGGCCTTCGCAGACTAGTGCGACCGAGACCTTCGCGTCACCCTGGCTGGTCGTCACGTTGAGGAAGAACCCCGGACAATCGTCGTCGCGCCAGCAGCGCGGCCAACCGTCCTGCGCGATTGCCGGGAATGCGGCGATTGTGAGTGCAAGCGCAAGTGCACCCACCACCTCAGACGGTCGCTTCATGTTTGATCTCCTCAGTGTCGGGTCGGTTCGGCGCGATCAGCTCAGCGGCCCAATCCAGGCCCTTGGCGCTCAGCCAGGAATCGGCGAACTCTTTCTCGCCATGGGCGGCGATGAGTTCGTCCATCAGGGCGTGGTCGGGCTTGCTGCTGCTGCCGGTGAAGGCGAGCGCAACGGGTCCAAGACCGAGCTCGAACAGCCGGTTGCCCTTTCGCGATTGGAAGTAGTAGTCGCGCTTTTCCACGGCGCTGGCGATGATCTCGATCTGGCGGTCATTGAGCCCGAAGGCTTCGTAGACAGCCTTCGCCTGCGGCTCGATCGCCCGGTCGTTGGGTAGAAAGATCCGGCTCGGACAGCTCTCGATGATCGCCGGCGCGATGGAACTGCCGGCGACGTCCGACAGGCCTTGTGTCGCGAAGACTACGGAGACGTTCTGCTTACGGAGCGTCTTCAACCATTCACGGATGCGCGCGGCGAAGGCCGGGTTGTCGAGGAAGAGCCAGGCCTCGTCGAGGATCAAGAGCGACGGCCGCCCGTCGAAGCGGTCTTCGAGGCGATGGAAGAGATAGGTCAGCACCGGCAGCACCGCGCCGGTCTCATGCATGAGCTCTTCCATCTCGAAGCACTGGACAGCACTCATCGTGAGCCGGTCGTTATCGGCGTCGAGCAGCCGGCCGTATGGACCTTCCAGCGTGTAGGGTTGAAGCGCCTGGCGTAGCTCGCTTCGTTGCAGAAGAGTCGCAAGGCCGGTGAGTGTCCGTTCGGGCTGCGGCGCGGCGGCGAGATTCGACAGCGCCGACCAGACTGCATCCTTGACTTCCGGCGTAACCGCGACGCCTTCATGGGCAAGAAGCCCGAGGACCCAATCTTGCGCGAAGGAGCGCTCCGCCGTCAGATCGATCCTGGCGAGCGGCTGGAAGGCGAGCGCGTCCTTCACACCTTCCGTAGCGGCGCCCAGATCGAACCAGTCGCCGCCCATGCCGAGAACCGCCGCACGCGCCGACCCGCCCTTGTCGAACAGGGTGATCTGCGCGTGCCTGTAACGCCGAAACTGTAGCGCGATCAGCGACAACAGCACCGATTTACCGGCGCCGGTCGGGCCGACCACCAGCGTATGGCCGACATCGCCGATATGGGTCACCAGCCGAAACGGCGTGGTGCCGTTCGTCCGTACCGTGAGGAGCGGCGGGCCGTCCAGATGGTCATTTCGCGCCGGCCCGGCCCAAGTGGCGGAGAGCGGCATAAGATGGGCGAGGTTCAGCGTGTTGATCGGCGCCTGCCTGACATTGGCGTAGACGTGACCGGGCAACGACGACAGCCAGGCTTCGACCGCGTTGGCGCTCTCCTCGATGGTCGCGAAGCCGCGCCCGTCGATCACGCGCTGGACGGCGCGGATTTTCTCGCGGACGGTGCCTGCGACTTCGTCCCAGACGATGAAGGTGGTCGTGACGTATCCGTAGGCGACCAGATCGGCGCCGAGCTCTTGGAGCGCCATATCGGCATCAGCCGTCTTGTTGTCTGCATCGGTGTCGACAAGCACCGACTGCTCATTGGTCATCACCTCCTTGATGATGGCAGCAATCGACTTGCGCTTGGCGAACCATTGCCGGCGGAAGCGCTTGATCACCTTCTCGGCCGCGGCCTTGTCGAGCGGCAGGAAGCGCGTCATCCAGCGGTACTCGAAGCCGAGATGATTGAGGGCGTCGAGCAGGCCCGGCGTGGTCGACCCCGGAAAGCCGAGTACGGTCAGGGCGCGCAGGTGGGCGCCGCCCAGCATCGGCGCCAGCCCGCCGGTCAGCGGCGTGTCGACTAGGACCGCATCGAGATAGACAGGAATCTCGGGCGCCGCGATCGGATGCCGTTTGTTCGAAATGCAGTTATGCAGATAGGTCAGCGTCTCTTCATCGGAGAGCGGCGCGACCTCGGGCATGAGCTGACCCAGGAGATCGAGCGCTCGATCCGTCTGCTGAACGAAGGCGTCGAGGTGGGCGCGGTAGTCGGAGCCGGGCCGGCCCCGACCCGGACTTGTGTCTCCGCCTTCAACCAGCATGCCTTCCATGCGGCCGACGTTTTCGGCGGGCGGCAGATAGACAAAGGTCAGCAGAGTGCTGCTCTCGAACAACGCGTCTGTCTGCTCGAACGCCGCCCGCCGTTCCTCGTCGACAAGCCGCGAGACGGGATCAGGAAAGTCGGACGCTGGATAATCGCGCGCGGCGTGGCGTTCGGCCTCGAAGAACAGCGCCCAGTTCGATCCGAAGCGGCGCAGCACATTATTGATGCGCGCGCAGGTGCCGATAAGCTCGGCTTCGGTGGCGCTCTCGAGATCAGGGCCCCGGAAGCGCGCGGATCTCTGGAAGCTGCCGTCCTTGTTGAGGACGACGCCGGGCGCGACGAGGCAGGCCCAGGGCAGATAGTCGGCCAGCAACGCCGGACGCTTACGGTATTCGGCCAGGTTCAGCACGACAGATGTCCCTTGTGCCGAATGTGGCGGACGAGCACCTCCATGAAGGCCGGGTCTTTCTTGGCGGCATAGACAGCGGCGCCATGGCCGACGATCCAGACGATGAGACCCGCCAGCCAGAGCTGAAGACCCAAGCCCAACGCGGCGGCGAGCGTCCCGTTGAAGATCGCCACGCCCCGCGGCGCACCGCCCATCAGGATCGGTTCGGTCAGCGCCCGGTGCAGCGGGATCTCGAAGCCCTCGATGTGACCGGCAACGCTCATGCGGTGAGAGCCCGTCATGCGATGACCGCTCCGCCGCCGAAGGAGAAGAAGGACAGGAAGAAGCTTGTCGCGGCGAAGGCGATGGAAAGCCCGAAGACAATCTGGATCAGTCGCCGGAACCCACCGCTCGACTCGCCGAAGGCGAGCGACAGGCCGGTGATGACGATGACGATCACAGCGATAATCCGGGCAACCGGGCCTTCGATCGATTCCAGGATCGCGGTGAGCGGCGCCTCCCAGGGCATGCCAGAGCCGGCGGCGTTCGCAGGACCAGCCCAGACAAAGGCCAATGCGATGAGAAGGCCGAGATAAACCGCCGGCCGGTATGGGAAACGGGCGTAAAGATCGCGTCCGAACAGGTTCATATAGATCTCCTTCTTGCTAAACGGATGGAACGAGCTGGATCGGGGTCAGCGGCTTGAGCCGGTAATCCCCGTCCGAGGCGAGGCCTTCGAGCGCGGCGACGGTATCGACGCGGCGGCCGGACCCGCGTCCCTTGAGGAACACGACGATGTCGATCGCCTCGGCGATCAGCCGGCGCGGGACCGTCACCACCACTTCCTGGATGAGCTGTTCGAGCCGGTAGAGGCCGGCATGGGCAGAGTTTGCGTGCAGCGTGGTGATCCCGCCCGGATGGCCCGTGTTCCAGGCCTTCAGCATGTCGAGCGCTTCCGGCCCCCGCACCTCGCCAACGATGATCCGGTCGGGCCGGAGCCGCAGCGTCGAGCGCACCAGATCGGCGAGCGCGGCGACGCCGGGCTTGGTCCGCAGGCTGACGCAATCCTCGGCCGCGCAATGGAGCTCGCGCGTGTCCTCGATCAGGATCACCCGGTCGCCACCCACAGCAACCTCCGCGAGGAGCGCATTGACCAGCGTGGTCTTGCCGGAGCTGGTGCCGCCCACGACGACGATGTTCTTTTGCGTTTCGACAGCCTCCCGCAGCGCCTTCGCCTGCAGCGGCGTCATGATCTGGGCGTCGACATAGTCGGAGAGCCGGTAGAGCACTCTCGCGGGCTTGCGGATCGCGAAGCATGGGCTTGGCGACACCGGCGGCAACAGGCCTTCGAACCGTTCTCCGGTTTCCGGAAGCTCCGCCGATACCACCGGCCTGTCGCGATGGCATTCCTGGCCGATATGGCTGGCGATCAGCCGGATAATCCGCTCGGCCTCGGTCGCCTCAAGCCGTTCGCCGGTGTCGATGCGGCCGTCGCCATGGCGATCGATCCAAAGCCTGCCGTCGGGATTGACCATCACCTCAATGACCGCCGGATCGGCAAGCGCGGTTGCGATCGCGGGTCCCATGGCCGTGCGCAGCATGGTCCGCTGGCGGTCGATCGTGGCGGGGTTGAAGCGGTCAGCCATGGCCCCCTCCGTTCGCCTTGTCTTTTTCCGGAGAGGCGGCTTCCTTCACGGCGCGCAGGGCGTCGATCTCTTCCTGGGTGAAGAAGTCGCTTTCCTCCGCGCTGATCTCTTCGAGCACGTCGCGGATCATGTTCCGGCCGCCCGCGAGGCGACGGCCAAGTTGCGCCACGAAGAACTCGAACCGCTCCTTGCCGAGTGGGCGGGCAGCATCCTGCTCCGCTTCGGGCAATGGTGGGGTGATCGTCAGGTAGTAGCGGACGAAGAGCGCGAGGGTTTCGGACACGATCGTCTGGTCGCGTTCGAGGCGATCCAATTGACGGGACAGGCGATCGAGCCGCCGGATGATGGCCGTGTCGCGCTGATCGTCACGCTCCGGCGACAGGAAGGCGGCGAGCGCCGCATCGGTAATGGCGGACTTCGGCGCGCCCGGCCGCCGGGCCGCGACGCCAAGCCGCTGATCCACCTGATCGGAGAGATAGACGCAGAGACGGGGTTTCATGAGCAGCGCCTCCTCTAAAAGCTCGGGATCAGGTCGTCGTCGGCCTGGTCCAGGGCGTGGGCGCGCCGGACGGTCGCGGCGTTGCGGGTGAGTTGGTCCATGCGCCTGGCGTCGGCCGGATCGAACTCGTCATCGACCAGGCCGGCATCCGGCACGCGCTGAGGCTCTTGTTTCGCCGGCGCCTCTTCCGGCAGCGCGGGATGGCGCTTCAATCCGCCCCCGTCAGCATCAGAGTCGTCCTGCCCGCTGGAGACGAGCTCAGACCAGGGCTTGACCAGATCGGCGTGGGGCGTACGCACCTGTCCCGACCAGTCATGGCCCCGCAAGGGCGGACGGTCCGTATAGGGACCGTCCGCCAACAGGCCCGGCGGGGGGCACACCCGGCCCGTGAAGTTGGCGTCCTCGAAATAACGCAGCTTCCTGGCGCGGATCGGCGGCTGGCCGGAGACCAAGACGATCTCCTCGTCCGCCGGAAGCTGCATCACCTCGCCGGGAGTCAGCAGTTGGCGCGCCGTCTCCTGACGCGAGACCATGACGTGCGCCAGCCAGGGCGCGAGCCGGTGGCCGGCATAGTTGCGCTGGGCGCGCAATTCCGTCGCGGTGCCGAGCGAGTCCGAGATGCGTTTCGCCGTGCGCTCGTCGTTGGAGGCAAACGCGACCCGGACATGGCAATTGTCGAGAATGGCGTTGTTCTCGCCATAGGCCTTGGAGATCTGGTTGAGCGACTGCGCGATCAGAAAGCTGCGGATGCCGTAGCCGGCCTTGTAGGCGAGCGCGCTTTCGAAGAAGTCGAGCCGTCCGAGCGCGGGGAACTCATCGAGCATCATCAGAAGCTGGTGGCGGTGTCGCTGGTCAGGATCGCCCTGAAGGCGCTCGGTGAGCCGGCGGCCGATCTGATTGAGTACGAGGCGCACCAGCGGCTTGGTGCGTGACAGGTCCGACGGCGGAATGACCAGGTAAAGCGAGACCGGACGTTCCGCGTCCATCAGATCGGCGATGCGCCAGTCGCAGGCGCTCGTCGTCTCCGCTACGGTCGGATCGCGATAGAGCCCAAGGAAGGACATGGCGGTCGAGAGCACGCCGGAGCGCTCATTCTCCGACTTGTTGAGAAGCTCACGCGCCGCCTGGGCAACAACAGGATGGACCTGCGGATTGTCTTCCGTACCGAGATGATTGGTGCTCATCATGACCCGGAGCGTCCGCTCGAAGGAGCGCGACGGGTCGGAGAGAAAGGCCGCCACCCGAGCGAGCGTCTTCTCTTCTTCCGCATAGAGGATATGGAGGATCACGCCGACGAGCAGCGAATGGCCCGTCTTTTCCCAATGCGTCCGCCGCTCCAGACTCCCCTCGGGGTCGACCAGGATGTCGGCGATGTTCTGGACGTCGCGGACCTCGTTACGGCCT
>CAZVLI010000126.1:0-8336 GCA_964627965.1 uncultured Rhodospirillales bacterium | reverse complement strand
TGCACCAGTTCGCCCTCGTTCTTGATCACGAAGCGCACCGTCTCGCCCTTGGCGACGCTGATGTTCTCGGGTTCGTAGAGGTTATCGCGCATGGTCACCTCGACCGTGCGGGTGACGTCGGCGGCCTTGCCGGGCTCGCCGATGGAGGCCGACATGCCGCCACCATGGCCGTGGCCGCCCGAATGCGAGCCGGCCGCCCATGCAAGCGTCGTGAATGTGGCGAGCCCTCCAACAAGGGCGATTGAAATCATGCGGATGCGGAACTGCATCAAGTTGCTCCTGGTACGTCTGCGCCATCGCTGAAGCGACTTCAGCGCGCAGTGTTGCTATCGCTGCCGATCAGCCGGGATGAACTGAACGACAAGAGTACGGGGGAACCTTGATCGACGCTTGGTACGGGGCCTGTGTCGAAAGCCACGCCTTTGCGCGACGTTTCGCAGTTTGGCACCGGCGCGGCATGAAACCGGCGCGTCGCGTCGATCGAATTATGCCAGGGGCTTAGGAGGCCTGATGCGTGGCGGGACGTGACGCTCGGTGAGGCGTCTACGGCCTTCGATCAGAAGATCGGAAAAACGCTCGGATGGCGAGGCCGATGCGCCAACCTGGGACATCGCCGGCCCACACCCGAAGACGCAACAATCAACACCACCGGCGGCAACACCTCGGTGCTCGGCACCCGTCGGCACGAAGCTTGCGCCCCCGTCGACGTCCTGAGACGACACAGCCAAGGCGCTATGTTGCGGAGCGAGCGACAGAGTCTGCATCGATGGATGCGCGGACGCGTTCTGCGACGATACCCACAGCACCGCCCCGACCGCCAGCACCAGGAAAACAAAAGCCCGGAACCACCGGCGACCACTACGGCCACTGTCTGTGAGCGCGTCGTACACCATGCCAGCCACACATATACCCGAGCCAGGACGGCGGCAAGTCACAATCACGGGAAAGCTCGTCGTGGCGCTATCCAACTCGGTTTGGTCGGTGCCGACGGACACAACGATAAGGAATGATTTATGCTTCTTCGCCGCTGCGCCGCAATCCAAATATACCGGCAAGTTCATTTCACAAAGATGCCCGATGGTGTAAGTCAAGCCGATGGAGAACAGTCAGCACATCATAGTTGACCGCGACCTCGTACTACGTGTCCTTACGCTATCGATTGCGATCACAACGCTGGCCGAGGTCGTCTACTTCGTGATCTGGGGTATCATTCTGTTCCCGAATGGACCTCTTGGATCCAAGTTAGTCTGGACCATGACCTGTGGCATCGCGATGGGAAGCGTGATCGGCGCTGGCAGCTTACTTTTTGCAGCTTGGATCAATTTCCGCGGCATACTCGCGATTTGTTTCGCGGGCTCTTTTCTGAGCGTTGCCACATATTGCTCGGTTCTTTGCAGCCAGATCGATAGGTCGCTGAACTATTTTGGAGGCGCAGATCATCAGATACTCTTCTTGCTAGGCGGGATCGTTCCGGCGACCATTGGGTCTACGATTTATGCATGGCTACTGCTCAACCCCAGAGGTACCGATTTGCTTCGCCGCATAGGACTCTAGAAACCTCTGGTGCCTCTGAGTCTATCGGCGTTTATGACGGCAACGCAGTGGTACAAGGCAACCAAAGTCGGCGGTCTCACCGGACAAGACACCCGGTTCAGCCGCGCGACCATCTGACGCAGCTATCTTTCCCTGCAACATCTTGACCCTCCCCCGCCTAGAGACACCACGTGTGAGTTGTTGAAGGAGGCGATGCCTGAGCTTCGCAGATCGTTTGAGCGGGCAAGCCTTTCTCGTGAGATTTGGCCAATGGAGGATTCTATGGTGGCGACTCCCAAACTTTCGGCAAGTATCCTGGCGATCCTGTTTGCGACGGGGATGAGCGTGTCCATTGCTCAGGCGCAGTCGAGCGACCACGGGCACGGGTCCGCCGCGCAGCAAGGCGGCACAACCGCGATGTCGCCAGACAGTCGTCCCGGACACGGTGCTGCGATGGGGCCCGGCATGATGCAGCAGGGCGACATGATGAAGATGATGCAGCGGGGTGGCATGATGAACATGATGCATGGCCAGAAGGACATGCCGATGATGGCTGGCATGCATCGTGACCCGAACCCGGGAATGCGTGTCGTTCCGATCCAGCATCTGACCAAGGAGGATGTCGCTCACTACTTCGATCATTGGCTGGCTCGACAAGGTAACAGCCGACTGAAAGTGGGTGCGGTCAACCAGATCGATGACGACACATTCACGGCCGATATTGTCACCGTTGACGAGTCGCTCGTGCAACGCTTCCGGGTCGATCGTCACAGCGGCGAAGTGACGAAGGACAACGGCTAGGGTCTCCCCGTCGGCGCGGGTGATCTGAGGTGTCAATGAGCGCTCGCGCCGGCGGCGGTTGGTGACGTAGGCCAACGCATCAAGAGCGAGAACTGCGCTTTACCAAGCGAAACACAGGTATTGAGACGCTTGTAGCGCCGGTATCTCCCTACCGATGCGCGTGGTACCTGCGCCCCTTCATCTGGCGCCAGCGCCGCAAGTTCGGGACACCGCTGCAGGAGGCGTTGATCTGGGCTCGGCGACCGCGGCTGTTTATTGTCGTTGCCGCCCTGTACCGCTCGCCGGACGGAGCTAAATCGCCCGTCGAGCGAAAATCCAGGATGCGAGCAGGAACAGCGGCACGCCGACACCAACCAGCGCCAGCGCATGCGGCCAAAGTTCGCTCAGGCCAGCCCCCTTCAGAAAGATGCCCAGTGTGATGTCCAGATAATGCCGCAACGGACTGACGAACGAGATCGTCTGTAACACGTCCGGCATGCTCTCGACCGGCACCAGCGTGCCGGAGAGAAACATGACCGGGAACAGGCCGAAGAAGCTCAATAACAGCGCTTGTTGCAGTGTCGCGCTGACGGCGGCGACGAGCACCCCGAGGGCGATGGCGCTGACCAGGAACAGCGCCGACAAGCCGAGGAACATCGGCAGGCTGCCGTGCAACGGCACGTCGAACCACCAGACGATCAACAGGCTGGGAAAGAGCGACAGCAGCCCCATGATCAGCGTCGGCAAGGTCTTGGCGACAAAGAGCTCCGCTATGCCGATCGGCGTCACGCGCAGCTGTTCGATGGTACCCGCCTCCCGTTCCCGCACGATCGACGCGGCCGGATGGATGACGCCGACCATCAACGCGGCCAGTGCGATCATCGACAGCACCATGAAAGACGTGTAGGTCTGGTCGGGATTGTACCAGACGCGCACCGCCGGCCATGCCCGGCCGACGCCTTGGGCATCGTCGGCCAGCGATGCCTTGAGGCGGGCCACGATCTGCAACGCATAGCCGCGTGCCTGTGCCGCGACGTTCGAGTTCGTGCCATCGACCAGGACTTGCAGGGGCGGCGCCTCGCCGCGGGCGAGGTCACTGTGGAAGTTCGGCGGGATGACCAATGCGATCCGCGCGCGGCCAGCCTGCAACCACCGCGTCGCCTCTTCGGCCGTCGCTGGATGGCCTGCGGCGGCGAACGCGTCGGTGACAAGAAAGCTTTCGGCTAGTGTCCGGCTGGCAGGCGAGTGATCGAGGTCGACCACGGCAAGCGGCATCTGCGTGACCTCGAAGGACAGGGCGACAGTGCAGATCACGACTTCGACCGTGTACAGCCAGAGTATCAGGATCAGCATCACGCGATCGCGAAGGAACTGGATCGCTTCCTTGATGACCAGACCCGCCAGTCGCGTCCACATGTCAGGCGACCTTCTTGCGGAACCGCCATGCGGCGAGGGCGAAAATGGTCAGCGTGTAGGCGAACAGCAGCAGCACCGAAGGCCAAAGCTCAGGCAGGCCGGCACCTTTCAGGACGACGCCGCGCGACAGGTCGACGAAATAGCGAGCCGGGAAGATGCGCGTATAGAGCCGCAGTGCGTACGGCATCGTGAAGATCGGGAACAGGAATCCCGAGAAAAGGAAAGACGGCATCAGCGTCACGATGAGCGCCAGCAACATGGCGACGAGCTGGCTGCGCGTCACCGTGGACACCAGCAGTCCGATGCCGACGGTGCAGAAGACGTAGATCATGCCGGCGGCGAGCAGAGTGGCGAGGTTGCCGCGCATCGGCACGTCGAACCAAACGAAACCGACCACGATGACGATGACGATTTGAATGAACGCGACGACACCATAGGGAACGAGCTTGCCGGCCAGGAACTCAGGCGGCGTGATCGGCGACGCGAAGATCTGTTGAATCGATCCGGTTTCCTTCTCGCGGGTGATCGCGAGCGCCGTCAGCAACGGCGGGAACGCCATCAGGATGACGCCGAAAAGACCGGGTACAACGTAGGTGACGCTGCGCAGGGAAGGGTTGTACCAGACGCGCACTTCCACCGGCGTCGGTGAAGCCAAGCTGTCTCGGAAGCCCGACACGACGGTTTGAGCATAGCTGGCCACCAGGTTGGCCGTTGCGGAATAGGTACCATCGATAAGCACCTGGACCGGCGCGACGCGGCCGCCTGCGAGATCGGCCTGGAACCCTGGCGGGATGACGAGGGCGAGCTTGACCGCTCCCCGTTGAAGCCCGTTCTCGACGTCGTGGGCGGTTTCGAACGTCGCGGCGCGTCGGAAGTAGCCGCTCTCGACGAAGCGATCGGCAAGCGCGCGACTGGCCGGGGACCGGTCATGGTCCAGCACACCAAGTCGGACGTCGTCGACATCAAACGAGATGGCGTAGCCGAACAGGAACAACATGACGAGCGGCATCAGCAGAGCGACCGCCAGGGTGATGGGATCGCGCAGAATCTCCATCGATTCCTTCTTCATCACGGCAGCGGTGCGCGACATGTTCATACCGCCTGCCGGCTCCCCTCGGTCGACCGTGCCTGCTCTCGATCCATATAGGCGAGGAAGATGCTCTCGATGTCGTCAGGCACGTCGGTCGCAAGGCCGGCGCGCAAGGCCGGCAGGTCGCCGAGCGCGATCAGTCTGCCCCGATGCATGAAGCCGAGCCGATGGCAGTAGTTGGCTTCTTCCAGGTAATGCGTGGTGACCACAACGGTGGTACCAGCAGCCGCCAGGCGCGCGATCAGGCGCCAGAAGCGATGGCGCGTAATCGGGTCGACGCCCGATGTCGGTTCGTCCAGGAACAGAACGCGAGGCTTGTGCAGCAGGCTGCACGCTAGGGCCAGTCGCTGTCGCATCGCGCCGGAGAGTTGCCCGGCGGGGCGATCCTCCATCGAGGCAAGCCGTGTCGTTTCGCGGGCCCAAGCGATGGCATTTCCGGCCTCGCTTGGGCCCGCGAGACCGTAGGCACTGGCGAAGAACCGCAGGTTCTCCTCGATTGTGAGGTCTGGGTACAGCGAAAAGCGCTGTGACATGTAGCCGATCAGCTGCCGCAATCGCCGGGGATTCCGGCGCACATCCACGCCGGCAACGCTGGCATCGCCGCTCGACGGCGGCAGCAGACCGCAGAGCATCCGGATCAGTGTGGTCTTGCCGGCGCCGTTGGCGCCCAACAGACCGAAGATCTCCCCGGCACCGACATGCAAGGTGGCATGATCAACGGCAACGAAGTCGCCGAACCGTCGCGTCAGCCCGTCCGTGTCCAGTCCCCTTGCCGGGCTTCCGGGTGTCGACGGCAAGATTGCCGGGTCGTCGGCACTGGTGACCTCAACGAGCCTGTCCCCCTGGGCAAGCAGGGCGAACGTGTCCTCCAGCGACGGGTCGACCTCTTCGAGGCGACCGGCCGCCTCAAGCCGCTTACGCAGAACGGCATCAACCCCGGAACCTGGCCGGACGCCAAAGCGTATGCCACCAGGGCGCCACTGGATGCTTGCAACGGCAGTGGATCGGCTGAGCGCTTGCTCCACCGCATCGGGCCGGTCCGTCCGAACCTGATAGACCGCGCCCGTCACACGGGCCCTTAGCTCACCCGGCGATCCTTGCGCGATGACACCGCCGTCCTCGAGGAACGCGAGCCGATCGCAGCGATCAGCCTCGTCCATGTATGACGTCGCCAAGACAATGCTGGTGCCGGCCCGGCGATAGTCTTCCAGCATCTGCCAGAGCTCGCGCCGCGAGACCGGATCAACGCCGAGCCCCGGCTCGTCGAGTAGCAGCAGCGGCGGCTCGTGGATCAGGTTCGTGCAAAGGGCCAGCTTCTTGCGCATGCCGCCCGACAGCTTGCCCTCCGAGCGACGCAGGAATGGCTCAAGTCCGGCCATCGCCAACAGGCGCCGGCGACGATCGGCGAACCCGGCCGCCGGCACGCCGTGGGCTCGGGCAGCAAAGGCCAGGTTCTCGGCCACGGTCAGGCGGTGGTAGAGGGTGAACCCCTGCGCCATGTAGCCGATCCGGGAGGTGATCTGCGACGATTGCCGCTTGGCGTCGAACCCGAGAACGCGGCACTGGCCTTCGGTGGGATCGAGGATCGCGGCTAACAGCTGCAACAAGGTCGTCTTGCCGACGCCATCGGGGCCGACCAAGCCGAAGATCTGCCCCCGCTTGATTCGCAGGTCGACGTGCCGAAGCGCCCAGTTGCGCCCATATTTGCGCCCGACCTTCTCAGCCAGGATAACGTCGTCGCCGCTGGCTTCCATGGCGGGGCCCATGCTGCCTATGTCGGAACGAAAAGCTGCGCCGGCCAGCCCGCGTCCGGACGCCACAAGATCCACGCGTCGGCAGGCATGCCCGGTTTCAACAGCCCCTCCGGGTTGGCGAGGTCGAGCGTGACACCGAAGACCATCAGCGTCCGCTCCTCGGGCATGTGGATGTCTCTGGGTGTGAACTGGGCCTGCTGGTCGACGCGCGCCACGCGAGCATCGAAGTAGCGGTCGGGAAATGCATCGATGCGCACGCGTGCGACGGCACCGAGCGTCACTTTGCCGATGTGCTTTTCAGGGATGTAAACCTTGAGTTCCAGGCGCGTCAGGTCCGCCAGGATCGCCACGGTTTGGCCGACCTGGACGAACTCTCCATTCTCGATGGCGCGCGCCAGCACCGTGCCGGCGGACGGTGCAGCGATACGGGTCTTGGCCAGCTGGTTGGCGATCAGATGCAAGTCCTGCTCGGCCGCCTCGATACGTGCCTCGACGGCACCTACCTCTGCCGCCAGCACCGCTGCATGGCCCTGGGCTTCGCGGAACGCGTCCTCAACCTGCTCGACGCGTTGCGTCGGCGAAGTTCCACGCTCGCTCAGCTCGCGATAGCGCGCGAGATCGCGGTTGGCGGTGGCGAGATGATGGCGTGCCACCTCAGTTTCGCGGACCACCTTCTCACGCGTGCGGCGTAGTGCCTCGACCTCGGCATCGGCGCGCTGCTTGCGCAGGACCAAGTCGACATCGTCGAGCTTCGCGATCTGCGCCCCGGCGTCGACCGTCACCCCCTCAGTGAGGTTGGTCTCGACGACGCGACCCGCGACCTCCGCGGAAACACGGATGTCAGTGCCCTCGATGTGCCCATTGCCGTAGAGCACCTGGTCAGGCAGTCGAGGCGGTTGAAGGTAGATGTACAGCCCGTACGAACCGCCGGCGATCAGGACCAGAAATAGGGCTGTCCAAATCCATGTCTTTCGCATCGACCGCCTCCGGGCTCAGCCGATTTGCTCGCGCACGGCGCCGGCCAGCATCGACGCCAGGTCGATGGCATTGCTTTGATGCGCGACCGAGTTGGTGGTGACGATACAGGCCGCACCGGCCTGCTGGAGCCGGTCGAACGCGTTCTCGGCGAACAGTCCGTGCACCGCTAAGCACACCGGCCCTTCGGAACTGGCGCCACGAAGATGCGCGAGCGTTTCCTGCATGGTGTGGCCGGTGGAAATAATGTCGTCGACCAGGACCGGCGTGCGGTCGCCCAATTCTTCCAGGTGCGGCACCGAGATCGAGACGTCCCGGTCGCCGTGCCGTGTCTTCTCAAGAACGGTGAAGGGACAGTCCGCCTTACTGGCGACCGACGCGACCCACTGCCGGCTCTCGTCGTCCGGTCCGATCAGTAGCGGCCTTTCGATGTTCGCGCCAATCCAGGCGGCCAGCAGCGGCGCGGCATGCACCACCGTCGCCGGAATGGAATAGATCTCGCTCAGCGACCGTCGGCGATGCAGGTGCGGGTCTACGGTGACCATCCAGTCGACCGAGGCGGATAGCAGGGCGGCGAAATGCACCGACGTGACCGCCTCTCCCGCCCTGAACTGCGTGTCCTGGCGCATGTATGCCAGATATGGCGCCACCAACCCCACCGAACCGGCGCCTTGTGCGCGTGCCGCGCCAGCCGCGAAGAGCAACGGTGCGATCTTCACGTTCGGCCGATCCAGGCTGCACAGGAGCACCGCGTCGCGTCCGTCGAGCGGCGTGAGGGAAAGAGTGTA
>CAZVLI010000125.1:0-8367 GCA_964627965.1 uncultured Rhodospirillales bacterium | reverse complement strand
AGCGCCGTCGCCCGCGCGCCGGCCAGCAGGCTCGCGTATTGCGCTTCCAGCCGGCCGAGCTCGACCTGGAATCCCTGCGTATCGGCGACGGTGCGGGTCTCGGCCAGGCGTTTCTTGGCGACGGCCTGTTTCGTGACCTCATCAAGCGCCCGCCGGGCGCCGCCCAGCGCCACCGCGCCGTGCTCGATCGACAGGCGCAGGTGCAGGCCGGATGCGCGACGGCCGCCGCGATGGATCTTGAGCGGCCGCATCACCGCGATGAAACCGTCCGGCACGAAGACATCGTCGGCGACGTAGGAATTGCTGCCAGTGCCGCGCAGGCCGGGCACATGCCAGTCATCGAGGATATCGAGCTGCTCGATCGGCACGAAGGCGCTGACCTGTTCCGGCCCGCCGGACTGCGGCGCCTCGACGATGCAGTTGGTCATGGCGCCGCGGGCATGACGAATGCCGCTGCCGAAACCCCACCGGCCGCTGACCCGGTAGCCGCCGTCGCAGCGCCGGGCCCGTCCGGCCGGGGTCAGCGAGGACGCCGCCGTGGGCCAGGCGCCATCGCCGAACAGTTGCGCCACGCCCTCGTCCGGCAGTCGCGTGCCCATTACCGCGCTGCCGGAATTGCCGATCATCAGTGTCCAGCAGGCCGACATGTCGATGCGCGCGACCGCCACCAGGACTTCGAGCTGGTCCGGCACGCTGATGTCGTAGCCGCCGATCTCGCGCGGGCTCCACAGCCGGAACAGCCCGGCGTCGCGCAACGCCTCGACCGCGGCGGGCACCATCGAGCCGGCGACTTCCGACGCACCGGCCGTCTCTTCCAGCAGCGGTTCCAGCGCGGCCACCCGCGCCAGCAATTCGGCGCGATCGATGACGGGATCGTCGTCCATGGCTGCCGCGACCGTCATGGCATCTCCAGCAATAGCTCGGACACAGCATAGCGCCGCCAGCGAAGGCTTGGATAGCGGACGCGCCGCGGACGTTGGCCGTCAGTCGGTGGCTTCGTCGCGTCGCCGGTCCTGCGGCGCCGGCGCGTCGTCCACCGGCCGCGGCATCCAGCCCTCGCGGCGCGCCATCTCCATGTTCCAGGCGCGTGCGTCGGCGTTGTCGGCGTCCTGTTCGTTGCGGCGCTCCTGGAGTTGGCCCAGCTCGCGGCCGGCCATCGCCCGGCGACCGCGTTCGAGCACGCTGCGCAGATACCGGCCCTGGGTCTCGACCGCGCCGTCGGCGTCGCCGGCGCGCATCTGGCGCAGCAGCTTGCGGCGCGAGCGCACCGCCATGGCCGGGCTGTCCGCCTTCATCGGGCCGACGAAGGTCCAGGTCGCGCGCAGCATCGCCTCGACCAGCGTCGTCAGGACGTCGTTGCCGGCGCAGCGCGCCAGTATCAGGTGGAAGTTGAGCTGGGCGTCGGGCCGATCGTGCCAGGTGCCGGCGTGCCATGACCGCCGGGCGATCTGGACTTCGCGGTCCAGCGTTGACCAAGTGGACGGGCGGGCGCGCGCCATGGCGAGCCGGACCGCCAGCGCCTCCAGCTCGATGCGCATCTCGAACAGGTGGTTATGCGAATAGCCGCCGAGATAGATCTGGTCGCGCAGGGTCTGGGCGACGAACTCGGTGTCCGGGTGGGCGACGAAGGTGCCGGCGCGGCGCCGCCGCTCGACCATGCCGGTCATCTGCAGCCGCTGCAGGGCGTCCTCGACCGTGCCGGTGGCGACGCCGAACAGCGAGGCGAGGTCGGTCCGGCTGGGCAGGAGGTCGCCCGGTTGCGCCCGGCCCCGGGCGATCAGCTCGCGGATCTGCGCGGCGACCTGATCGGAAACGCGCGCCCGCTGGATCGGCCGCAACACATCCGCCAGCCCGGCCGTGCTCCGCTCCGTCGGGAACATGGCATGTCCTCTCAACGATGTATGGGGCCGCGGATTAAACGCGATGGCCGGGGGCGACCGTCAAGAGCGGTGGTGCTTGAATTGTGGTCGTTTGTCGGGTGAATAGCGCCGTGCGCTTCTCAACCAAGGTGGACTCTGTACTGCAAACCGCACGAAGGCACCAGCGAAGACACTGCGCCACCCACGACGCCTAGCAAACTCGCACCGTGGCATCATCACCTGTAATTGTCGGCATTCTCCTGGCAGTGGGCGCGAACACGATTGACCCAGGATTCATACCAACACCATTGGCCCCCAAGGATTGTCGTGCCATAGGCCTTGCGCGGGTCCTTCGCTTCGAGTGCCTTCCATAGATCGGTGTGATTGTTCATCGCAAATTGGGGAAAACCTTCGGTGCGCATCAATTCGACGATCTGGCCAGGACGATATTTCGGCTTCTCCACTTCCTTCAATAGAACCCGGTTGATCTCGACGGCTTCTTCTGATTGTGCCCTCACAAATTCGATTGCGAGATCCGCGGTTGCGGCTCGGTTGGAAGTCTTCGGGACGAATGCTACGCGATAGGCGAAATGTGGGTCCGCCTGTTCTTCAGGTGAGAGCTTGTCATGAAAATCCTGCATCATAGTTGCGATGCTTTGTGGCAAGTCAGATCCCTGTCTGAGCGCCTCCCGCTGATCAGGGTCGAACGTGACGAACTGCAATGCGATCGGCAACCTCCGCTCTAGACCGAACTGCGCGCCAAACAGCTGCTTGATGGCTCCGTTGAAATTAATGCAGCAGGCCTGAAGCTTCGCGCTGACGGCATCGTCGATGCGATTTGTTGAACGGTGCTCGATTTCGTGCCGCAAGTCGAGCAGGAACTCAAGGTTTCGCTTCATACCATTGTCTAGAGGACACCGGTTGGAGCGCAAGCAATTGCCTAGCTCCCAATACTTTTCGGCGCCATTGCCGGTCCGTTCCACCTGCCGCGCAGCTCCCACCCCCCGGTAGTATCGGTAGTCGACACCTTCTCTCTTAAAATAGGCGTGCAGCAGGTAAGTCCAGGCGATGATTGCCGTGACGATGAATAGCTCGGCTCGGAAATGAAGTCCGGCTCCGTTGAATAGATGCACTGCCGCGATCATAGCCTCGCGCGCCTTAATCAACAGTTCGTCTCCCTGCAGACTCAGTCCAGTCTGCGGATCGACGTTTGGCCATGACGCGAGGAATGCGTCTAGCTCTGCTTCGTTCGCCGTCCGGGCATTACGGTGCCTCGAGCCGTTTCGAATCTCTGAAATAATGCGGTGATTGATCGATCGAGTCGGGCGCGTGAAGTAAGCAAGGATGTCCTGATCATTGTATACCCCCCTTTCTAGCATTGCCTTCACGAGGGCAACCTCCCATCGGTCGAGCGTGTGCCCCCTTCGCCGCCTCGGTCTCCTCGCCATTATCCCGCGCCCCGTCGTAGTGCCCTGTTACGACAGCCTACAATCAGTGGGCATGCATATGCGAATCAGCGTTCTAGGGTTAATTGCCCTAGATCGGTCTTTTCCGTCGGCAACGCTGAGCCGCCAACAACGAACCAGACCGCAGGGCCGAGTAGCAACTTCATTCGCAAAGCGGTCGCCGGTACGAGATGCAGTGCATCAAACAAAGCGTGATCGTTCGCGATCTCGCAAGGGAGTTACGCAGTCGATCGAACAAGCCGTCGGTCTGTGGCCCAATCGAGACCCGAGCAATGCCAAGTCCGACTGCGCCCACTCGAAGCCGTACTGGTTCTACCCCGCCCGTCGCCGCCTTACCGGGCTGGCCGGGGTCTCGTCGGCTTTCTTGCGGCTGGGGTGCTGGGGGTAGGTGCCGAGCAGGCGGTAGTGGGTGGTGAAGAATTCCAGCTCTTCCATCGCCAGCTTCACGTGCTGGTCGTCGGGGTGGCCCTCGATGTCGGCGTAGAACTGCGCCTGCTCGAAGCTGCCACCGCGCATGTAGCTTTCCAGCTTGGTGATGTTCACGTTGTTGGTGGCGAAGCCGCCCAGCGCCTTGTAGAGCGCCGCCGGGACGGAGCGCACGCCGAAGGTGAAGCTGGTCATCACCGGCCCGTCCATCAGGTGCGGCACGATGCGCTCGCGCGCCATGATCAGGAAGCGGGTGACGTTGTTGTCGTGGTCCTGCACGTTCTTGCGCAGGACGTTGAGGCCGTAGGTCTCGGCCGCGAGACTGGAGCCGATGGCGGCGATGGTCTTGTCGCCCTTTTCCGACACCATCCTGCAGGCGCCGGCGGTGTCGGCATGAACGACGGCCTTCAGCTTCAGGTCGCGGATCACGTCGCGGCACTGCGCCAGGGCGTGGACGTGGCTGTAGACGGTCTTCACGTCCTTCAGTTCCACGCCCGGCAGCGCCATCAGCATGTGATTCACGCGCTGGAAGTGCTCGCCGATGATGTGCAGGTCGCTGTCGGGCAGCAGGTTGTGGATGTCGGCGACGCGGCCGGCGACCGAGTTCTCGATCGGGATCATGGCGCGCGCGGCCTTGCCGTCCCACACCGCCGCGAAGGCCTCCTCGAACACCTCGCACGGCAACGGCGTGTATTCGCTCATCGCCTCCTTGCAGGCGAGGTGCGAATAGGCGCCTTCCTGGCCCTGGAAGGCGATCGTGCGCTTGGGATCGGCGGCGTCGGTCATGATGTTTCGCTGGCGTTCGCGCGCGACAGGATGCCTCGGGCGCGCTCAAGGTCGGCCGGAGTATCGACACCGAAGGGAACCCTGTCAACGAGCCCGGCGTCGATCCGCATGCCGGCCTCAAGTGCCCGTAACTGTTCGAGTTTCTCGCGCTGCTCAAGGGGGGCAGGGGGCAGCGAGACGAACCGCTCCAGGGCCGCGCGGCGGTAGGCGTAGAGGCCGATGTGGTGGTAGTGCGGGCCGTCGCCGGAGGGCGCGACGACGCGAGTGAAGTAGATCGCGCGGCCGACGCGCTGGCCGGGGCGCAGCGACAGCACGGCCTTGACCACCTGCGGCGCGTGCCGCTCGGCCTCGTCGTGGATCTCGCAGACCAGGGTGGCGATGTCGGTCTCCGGATTGGCCAGCGGGCGCAGCACCGCCTTCAGCATGGCGGGGTCCAGCGTCGGCAGGTCGCCCTGCAGGTTGATCACCGCGTCGCATCTGCCGTCGGGGTCGACCTTGCCCAGCGCCTCGAAGATGCGGTCCGAGCCGGAGGGGTGGTTCGGGTCGGTGAGCACGGCGTTGCCGCCGGCCGCGGTCACCGCCTCGACGATTTCCGGCTCGCCGGCGGCGACCCAGACCGGGGCCAGGTCGGCCTCCATCGCCCGGCGCCAGACCTGCACGATCATCGGCACGCCGGCGATGTCGGCCAGCGGCTTGCCGGGCAACCGCTGCGAGGCCATCCGGGCCGGGATCAGGATCACCGGGGACTTGGGGCTCCCGTCGCTCATCGACTCGTCACTCCTGCGACGCCTTGCCGCATCACCCGACCACGCGCTGGCGGGTACAAGTTCTTGATATCGCTGCGCAAGCCGCGCGGCTTTCATTCGTGTGCGCGCCAGTGTTATAGGGGGTGCGCGCGGGCTGCGAAAGTCGGGCGCACAGCCAGGCGCGAAGCCAACTGCGGACGGATCGGGGCCGATGGATACCTTTGAGCTGAACAAGATCGCCGGAGCGGTGCTGGGTGCCGCGCTGCTCATGATGGTGATCAGCGAGATCGGCAACTTCCTGGTGCATCCGGAGCAGCTCGACAAGGCGGTGATCGAGATCGCTGCCCAGGAAGCCGCGCCCGCGCAGGACGCCGGCGAGGAAGGTCCGCCGCTCTCTGAATTGCTGGCTGCGGCCGACGTCGGCAAGGGCGAGAAGCAGGCCAAGAAGTGCGCCGCCTGCCACAGCTTCGACAAGGGCGGCGCCAACAAGATCGGCCCGAACCTGTACGCGATCCTCGGCCGGGACGTCGCCTCGGTCGATGGCTTCTCTTACTCGGAGGCTCTCACCGGCATCGAGGGCGACTGGGGCTGGGAGAACCTGTCGGCGTTCCTGGCCAACCCGAAGGCGTTTGCCGCGGGCACCAAGATGGCGTTTGCCGGCATGAAGCGCGACAACCAGCGGGCCGACCTGCTGCTCTATCTGCACAGCCTGGCGGACAGCCCCTTCCCGATGCCGGAGTAGGCGGCTCGTGGCGCCCGCCTGTCCGGCCGGCGCCGTCGAGGCGGCGCAGCAGGCCGCGGACACCGCCGCCGAGGTCGTGCGGCGCTGGTTCCGTGCCGACGTGCCGGTCGAGAACAAGGCCGACGACAGCCCCGTCACCATCGCCGATCGCGATTCCGAGCGCGCCATTCGCGGCGTGATCGAGGCAGCGTTCCCCGACCATGGAATCGTCGGCGAGGAACACGGCACCCTCAATCCCGACGCCGACTGGGTCTGGCATATCGATCCGATCGACGGCACCGGCGCCTTCGTCACCGGCTCGCCGTTGTTCGGCATTCTGATCGGCCTGGCATGGCGCGGACAGGGTCGGCTCGGCCTGTTCGATGCCGTCGCGACCGGCGAGCGCTGGGTTGCCGTCGACGAGCAGCCGACATTGCTGAACGGCGCCGAGGCACGTCGCCGCAAGGCCAGCATTCCGCTCGCCGAAGCCGCCATCGGCACCACGTCGACGAGCTACTACACGGCGGACGGCCTGGCGGGCTTTGAGCGATTGCAGCGCGCGACCGCGCGGACACGCTTCGGCGGTGATTGCTATCTCTTCGGCATGGTCGCCTGCGGCTTCCTCGACATCGGGCTGGAGTGCAACGTCAACAGCTACGACATCGCCGCGCTGCTGCCGGTGGTAGAGAATGCCGGTGGCCGCATGACCGACTGGTCTGGCGCGCCGATCGATCTCAGCCGCGGCGGCAAGTACGACGTCATCGGCGTCGCCGATCCCGCCCATCTGGAGCCGGCGTTGGCCGCGCTGCGCGGCTGAACCGCGTCGGCTCTGCTATCATCCTCGTCGCCAGTCTTGTCCTGATCGGGAGAGCCGCGTGATGCGCCTCGTCAGCCTGTCGTTCGCCCTCGCCACCCTCGCGCTGCCGGCCGTGGCGCAGGAAACCAAGGTCACGCACGCCCTGTCGCTGTTCGACGACATCAAGTATCCGGCCGACTTCCAGCACTTGGAGTACGTGAACCCGAAGGCGCCGAAGGGCGGGCGGGTGACGATGGCGGCGCGCGGCACCTTCGACAGCCTGAACGCCTTCATCATCAAGGGGAACGCCACCGGTGCGGCCAACTTCATCTACGACACGTTGCTGGAGTCGTCGCGCGACGAGCCGTCGACGTCCTACGGCCTGCTCGCCGAGACGGTGGAGGTGCCGGCGGACCGGAGCTGGGTGATCTACAACCTGCGGCCGGAGGCGCGGTTCCGCGACGGCCAGGAGGTGACCGCCGAGGACGTCGCGTTTTCGTTCAACATCCTGAAGGAGCAGGGCGCGCCGCTCTACCGCTTCTACTATGCCAACGTCGAGGCGCCCGAGGTGCTGGGACCGCACAAGATCCGGTTCGCCTTCTCCGGCGGTTTGAACCGCGAGCTGCCGCTGATCCTGGGGCAGCTGCCGGTGCTGCCGAAGCACTACTGGGCCGAGCGGACTTTCAACGAGACCACGCTGGAGCCACCGCTGGGTAGCGGGCCCTATTCCATCGGCCGGGTCGACCCAGGCCGTTCGATCGAGCTGGACCTTGTCGAGGCCTACTGGGGCCGCGACCTGCCGATCAATCGCGGCCGGCACAATTTCTCGCTGCGGTTCGAGTATTACCGAGACGCGACGGTGCTGGTCGAGGCGTTCAAGGGCCACCAGTACGACTTCCGGGCGGAGAACTCGGCGCGCAACTGGGCCACCGCCTACGAGCAGTTCCCGGCGCTGGACAAGGGACTGGTGGTCAAGGAACTGCTGGCGGACGAGAACCCGACCGGCATGCAGGCGTTCGCGATGAACCTGCGGCGGTCGAAGTTCCAGGATGCGCGGGTGCGCCGCGCGATCGGGCTGATGTTCGATTTCGAGTGGTCGAACAAGAACCTGTTCTACGGGCAGTACCAGCGCACCGACAGCTACTTCGACAATTCGGAACTGGCCGCGACCGGGCTGCCGGGTGAGCTGGAGCTGAAGTTTTTGGAGCCGCTGCGCGATCAGGTGCCGACGGACGTGTTCACCGCCGAATACCAGCCGCCGAAGACCGACGGGTCGGGCAACATCCGGCCGCAACTGCGCGAGGCGGTTGGCCTGCTCAAGGAAGCCGGGTATGCGATCAAGGACGGCGTATTGCGCAATCCCGCCGGCGAGCCGATGGAGATCGAGTTCCTGATCGTGCAGCCGGACTTCGAGCGCGTGATCGCGCCGATGGTGCGCAACCTCAAGCGCATCGGCATGGGCATCATCGTCGCCTCGATCGGGCTCTTCTTCCTCTATCGCTACTTCACCGGCAGCTCGGCGGACTCGCTGGTGCTCACGGTGGTCATGGTCATCCTCGGCTTCCTG
>CAZVLI010000124.1:0-8393 GCA_964627965.1 uncultured Rhodospirillales bacterium | reverse complement strand
AAAGAACGCCGCCACCGTCTCCGGCCCTTCGGCCAGGATCAGGTCTTCCAGGTCCTGCGCCATGCGAGTGGCGAAGTCCTCTTCCGACTCGCCGGGCTTGCCGCCGTGATAGTAGTGCGGCGTCGAGGTGTGCTTCATCTGCGGCAGCGGCAGATCGAAGTCGACCTGCGCATAGGGCAGGCCCGTCAGGCTGCCGGCCGCGATGGTGACGCCGTGATAGCCCTTGAGCCGGGCGATGATCTTCTTCTTCTCCGGCCGGCCGATGGCGTTGTTGTAGTACCACACCATCTTGACCATGGTGTCGTTCGCTTCAGAGCCGGAATTGGCGAAGAACACCTTGGAGAACTCGCCCGGCGCGACTTCCTTCAGCTTCTCGGCCAGATCGACGGCGGGCAGGTGACCCTTGCCGGCGAACGAGTGGTAGAACGGCAGCTTGCGCATCTGCTCCACCACCGCGTCGACGATCTCGCTCTCGCCGAACCCGAACGACGCGCACCACAGGCCGGCCAAGCCCTCGATGTGCTTCTTGCCGTTCTCGTCATAGACGTAGATGCCCTCGCCCTGGGTCATGAGCTGCGGCCCGTCGTGGGCATGCGTCATGAGGTTGGTATAGGGGTGCAGCACGTGCGCCCGGTCGCGGGCCGACGGCGAATTGCCCAGGTCGTTCATGGCGGCGGTCTCCTTAGGCAGCGCGGCGCCGATGGCGTGACGGGCGCGGCGCGAGGATGGCTGCCGCCGGTTATAGCAGGAATGGGCAGGCCGAGTCCGGCGTTGCGGGCATGGCTGCCAAGAATAGGTCGATCACGTCTCGGCCAGGACGGGCTGAATAACGTTGACCAAGGTTGGTCAGCCTCCCGGCGTCATGCTAGATAAGTGCAGGATTCTGTATGGTTAACTTGAGGTTGGCCTGATGCTGCGGAAAGTGACGGTTGCGGCGCTGTCGGCGCTGCTGGCGACGAGCTTTGCCATGCCCGCTTGGGCGGCGAACGAAATTGGCGTCACTTCGGCCGTGTTGCCGAACGCGCGTGGCACGCCACCGGACCAGGACACGCGAATCCTTCAGGTTGGCAACGACATGTTCGCCGACGAGCGCGTGCAGACGGTCGAGAACGGCAAGGTCCACCTGCTGTTCCTGGACGGTTCGGCGATGTCGATCGGGCCGAACTCCGACATCGTCCTGGACGAGTTCGTCTATAACCCCGACACGAAGACCGGGAACCTGTCCTTTGCCGCGACCAAGGGCGTGTTCCGCTTCGTGGGCGGCCGCATCTCCAAGACCTCGCCGGTCACCATCAAGACCCCGAACGCCACCATCGGCATTCGCGGCGGCGTGGCGCTGATCGCCATCGGCGCGGTGATCCGCGCGACGCTGGTGTTCGGTGACGAGCTGTTCATCCTCTCGGGCGAGCGTGTCCACAGGATCACGACACCGGGGTTCCAGTTGCAGCTCGAGCCGGACGGCTCGGTCGGCCCGGCCGTCGCCACCACCGGCGAAACCCTGGACAGCTCTCTCGACATGCTGGAAGGCACCCCGGAGCAGACCGCCGATACCCGCGACCTGATACCTGGCAACGCCATCACCGGCAGCCAGATCGGCAACTTCGGCTCCAACCTCGCCCCGCGTGTGGCTGGACCTGCCGATACCGGCGCGGCGGCGCCGGCGGAACTCGTCGCCGGCGGCGACACGCTGGCCGATGACACCGAAGTCGGCGACTCCACCGAAGTGAACCTCGGCCAGGACAACCCGGATGCCGGTGGCGGCGGCGGTCAGGTGGTGGGCGGCCTTGTCGGCCTGTACCGACATGCCGATGTCCGCACGAACGGCACCGACGTGGATGCCTCGCTCGACGAACTGCTGAACAACGGCACCATCGTGCTCGGTCAGGCCAACGCCCAGACCGAGGACGGTTTCTCCGTGGTTTCGTTTCCGGTCAGCACCACCCCGGCCGCGACCGGCGCGCCTGGCGCCGGCAGCTATCTCGACTACGACAACACGGCGGTGACGGACTCGCCCTTTGGCGCGATCGTTCCGGGTACCAGCTTCGTCGCGGATACCGGCGAGTTCGCCTTCGTGTTTGCCGACGAGACCAACTTTGCGGGCCATGGCGTGTTTGCCTTCGTCGGCGCGCCGACCCCGGCGTCGGCGATACCGACCAGCGGGTTTTCCGCCTACAGCGTGCGTCGCGACCTGTTCCTGAACGGCGACATTCCGTTCATTCCGGAGGTCGACGGCGGCAACTTCGGCCTGGAATCGCTGGATTCCGGCCGCGCCTTCATCAATTGGGCGCCGAATGGTTCCGGCGAACGTGCCTTCGCGCAGCTCACGACGTTCTATTCCGGCCTCGGCGGTCCGCAGAAGTCTCAGACATCGGTGGCACCGGGCCGCATCGTCGACGATGGCACCGGCAAGCTGCACCTCTTCGGCAAGATGCGCGGCTCGCTGCGCCCGAGCACCACGGCGACTGACCGGACGATCTACTATGCCTCGGACATTTCGAGCCTGGACGCGTTCGGCGGCAGCGATTTCTTCGGCACGACCGGACCGGACTTCTTCGTCCTGTCGACGCAGTCGGTGACGGTGACGGACGTCGTCAATCCGGCCAACAGCGGCATCGAGCGGAGCCTCAACGGCGCCGAAGCGGTGCTCTACGACGCCAACCTGCCGACGGCGCGCCTGCTCGGCAACGGTCCGGCCGAGGACGCCACCCGGATCACCGGCACCATGACGTGGCGGCTGGAGTATGGCGGCATCCTGTCGGAGTTCTTCGGCGACAGCACCAACAACTTCGCGCGCATCATTCCGTTGCCGACCAACAATCCGTCGATGAACGTCCTGACCGTGAACGGCGGCAACGGCACCGTCGATGCCATCATCGGGACGATGTCGCTGGACCAGCCGGAAGTCGGCGGGCTGATGGCGGGCGTGTTCCGCTTCGGCGGCGGCAGCACCGAGAACAGCGCGTTCGTCAGCAACGACGAGTTCGGTGCCGTGGAGTCGTCCGGCGCGACCGTCAACGGCAACGCCGTGGACGTGGACATGTACTTCCGCTCGCTCGACCAGCGGTTCGTCAACCTGCTGTCGAATGTCGGCCTGACCCCGTGCGACTGCGAGTTCCTCAAGATCGGCCTGGGGGGCGGCATCGCGCACGCGAACGGCGGTACCGACTATGAGTTCCATCAGGTTCCGTGGGTCGCCGGCGCGCCGGTGACCGCCGCCGACTTCCCGAACAGCGGCACCGCGACCTACACCGGGAACACGGCGGCCCAGGTCTACAACGCGCTGGGCGCCGGCGGGGCGCAGATCTACACCGCCTTCGGCACCGCCAACGCATCGCTCACCTTCTCGCCCGGCAACGTGGCGATCACCTCGATGTCGCTGGCCACCGACGGGGCGACGTTGAACGTCGCCGGCGGCGGTGCGACGCCAGGGCCCTTCGCCTTTGGCGGCAATGGCACACGCGGTGCGGAGACGCTGACCGCCGTCGGCAACGCCCGCCTTGCCGGCACCAGCGGTGTGCTGCAGAACCTCTACGGCAGCTTCGCCGCCACCAATTCGGCCGGCACCTACCGGCAGTCGGGCGTGTTCGCCGCCGACTGAACCGACTGACGCGAACGGCATTCGAGCCGCCGGTGCGCCAGCCGCATCGGCGGCTTTGCCGTTTCCGGACAGTCGCGCTATAGACATCGCAACGAACCAACTTTCGGACTGGGAGGCACCGCCATGCTGGGCCTTATGCAGGATCGCCCGCTGCTGATTTCGTCGCTGATCGACTTCGCGGCGCAGTATCACGGCGACGTCGAGATCGTGACGCGCACGGTGGAAGGACCGATCCACCGCTATAACTACCGCGACGCCCGCGCGCGCTCGCGGCAGGTTGCGGGCGCGCTGGCCAAGCTCGGCATCAAGCTGGGCGACCGTGTCGGCACGCTGGCCTGGAACACCCACCGCCACTTCGAGCTGTACTACGGCGTCTCCGGCATGGGCGCGGTGCTGCACACCATCAACCCGCGCCTGTTCCCGGAGCAGATCGTCTACATCGCCAACCACGCCGAGGACCGGGTCGTGTTCACCGACCTGACCTTCGTGCCGCTGCTGGAGAAGATCGCCGGCGAACTGAAGTCGGTCGAGCACTACGTGGTCATGACCGACCGCGAGCACATGCCGGAGACCAGCCTGCCGAACGTGCTTTGCTACGAGGATCTGATCGCGGACGAGGACAGCGGCGGCGACTGGCCGACCTTCGACGAGCGCACCGCCTCGTCGCTCTGCTACACCTCCGGCACCACCGGCAATCCGAAGGGTGTGCTCTACGGCCACCGTTCGACCGTGCTGCACAGCATCGTCGCCGCGACCCGCGACGTGATGGGCATCTGCGCCAACGACTGCGTATTGCCGGTGGTTCCGATGTTCCACGCCAACGCCTGGGGCATCGCCTATACCGGCCCGATGGCGGGCGCGAAGCTGGTCTTCCCGGGCATGCGGCTCGACGGCGAGTCCGTCTACGAGCTGATGGACACCGAGAAGGTGACCATGTCGGCCGGCGTGCCGACGGTGTGGCTGATGCTGCTTGGCTACATGAAGGAGCAGGGCAAGAAGCTGCCGCACATGGATCGGACGGTGATCGGCGGCTCGGCCTGCCCGCCGTCGATGATCGAGACCTTCGAGAAGGACTACGAGGTTCAGGTGATCCACGCCTGGGGCATGACCGAGATGAGCCCGCTCGGCACCACCGGCAACATGACGCCCAAGGTGCTGGCGATGCCGTGGGAAGAGCAGCTCAAGGTCAAGTCGATGCAGGGCCGCGGCGTCTACGGCGTGGAGATGAAGATCACCGACGACGACGGCAACGACCTGCCGCGCGACGGCGTCGCCTTCGGGCACCTGATGGTGCGCGGCCCGTGGATCACGTCGGGCTACTTCAAGGGCGAGGGCGGCGAGGTGCTGGACGGCGACGGCTGGTTCGACACCGGCGACGTCGCCACGCTGAACGAAGACGGCTTCATGCAGATCACCGACCGCGCCAAGGACGTGATCAAGTCCGGCGGCGAGTGGATCAGCTCTATCGATCTGGAGAACATCGCGGTCGGCCACCCCGAGGTCGCCGAGGCGGCGGTGATCGGCGTCGCGCATCCGAAGTGGGATGAGCGGCCGCTGCTGATCATTGTGCGCGAGGCCGGCAAGACGCCGACCAAGGAAGACCTCCTGGCCTACATGGACGGCAAGATCGCCAAGTGGTGGATGCCCGACGACGTCGCCTTTGTCGACGAGATTCCGCACACCGCGACCGGCAAGATCCAGAAGCTGACCCTGCGCGAGCAGTTCAAGGATTACGTCCTGCCCACCGCGCAGGACGCGGCGGAGTAGCCGGAGCGGCGCGTGTCGCCCGGCTGGCTGCTCCTGAGCTTGCCCGGGCTGGCCTTGTTCGGGTGGATGTGGTGGCGCTGCCATCGTGCCGTCCGGGCATTGCGCGATGCGCCGCTGCTGCGGTTGCCGCTGCAGGCGGCGCAGGATTTCGATCTGCCGACGACCGGTCGGCTGCTGGTCGCGGGCAGCTATCCGAGAGCGTCGATCGCCTTTGTGCGGGCACAGCCACGGGTCTCGCGTGCCGCCGACGGCGAACCGTTGCCGATGCAGCGGCCACTCGCCAACTTCGACACGCGCGGCGCGAAGGGCTGGGCGCCGCTGGGGCATTTCGACGTCGAGCAGCCCGGGCGCTACCGGCTGGAGATCGTCGGCATTCCGGAGGACATCGACACCACCGATCACGCGCTGCTGGTCGCGCGGGGCAGTCGCTGGGACCTGATGCGCTATGGCTTCGGTACCGTCCTCGGCTCGATGGGTACGCTGACCTGTCTGGCCGCGATCGTCATCGGCGTGGGCGGCTCGTCGTGAGGGCGCGCGGATGAGCCGCTTGTGGCTCCTGGCGAGCCTGCCCGCGCTCATCGCCGCGGCGTCGCTGCTGCTGTACTCGATCCGCCGCACCGTCACGGCATGGCGCGCCAACAAGCTCTACGAATTGCCGCTGGCCGACGAGCATGTCTTCGAGTTGACGGAACCCGGCCCTTACGTGCTGCACGCGCACGGGCCGCGCTTCTCCATGACCTTCATGGGCCTGGACTACGAGCTGCGCCGCGCCGACGACGATACCGAGGTGCCGCTGGGTCGTGCCTGGTTCGCCTTCCGCACCAACGGCTTCAGCAAGGCCCGCGTGCCGCTGCGCCGCTTCGTCGTCGACCGGCCCGGCCGCTTCCGCCTGATCGTCAATCACATCACGCCGGACCGCGACATCGCCGGCCGCGCGCTGTGGATCACCCGCGGCGACGGCCCGCGCATGGCGCTGCGCGTTGCCGGCATCATCCTCGGCGGCTGGCTCACCATCGGCGCGCTGATCGTCACCATCCTGGCCGCGGTCGAGGCGCCGGTGACTTGACAGCGCGGGCGGCCGGTGGATTGCTCGACGCCATGCAGACACCGCCGCCGATCGCCGTCCAGTCCTTCGCCGATGCCGACGCGGCGGTGGCGCGCATCGTCGAGATCTACGAGCGCAACACCGCTTTCCTGCGCGACCGCTTCGTTGGCTACGGCAGCCATGCCGAGACGCCGGCCCGGGCGCGCGCCTGCTACCCCTTCGTGCGGGTCACGGCGGCGAGCCACGAGCGCGCCGACTCACGTCTGTCCTACGGCTTCGTCAGCCAGCCCGGCGTGCACGAGACGACGCTGACCCGCCCCGACATCTTCGCGCGCTACTACCGCGAGCAGATCGAGCTGCTGCTGGCCAACCACGGCGGCGCGGTCGAGGTCGGCGAGTCGGACGAACCGATCCCGGTGCACTTTGCCTACCGGCGCGACATCAACCTGGAGACCGAGGCCGCGCGCCGGGGCTGGCCGGCGCCGGCCGCGCCGTTGCGCGACGTGTTCGACACGCCGGACCTGGCAACCATGGACGATGCCATCGCCAACGGGACCTATGTGCGCGGGCCCGACGCGCCGGCGCCGCTGGCCCTGTTCCGGGCTGCCCGCGTCGACTATTCGCTGCATCGCTTGCGCCACTACACCGGCACCGGCCCGGATCACTTCCAGAACTTCGTGATCCTGACCAACTACCAGTTCTACATGGACGCCTTCGCGCAGATGGGGCGCCAGCGCATGGCCGACGGCGACCCCGACTACGACGCCTTCGTCGAGCCCGGCGACGTGGTCACCGCCAACGCGCGTCTCGGCGGCGGCACCGAGGGCATCGCGCCCGACCGCCTGCCGTCGATGCCGGCGCTGCACCTGAAGCGCGCCGACGACAGCGGCATCACCATGGTCAACATCGGCGTCGGCCCGTCCAACGCGCGCACCATGACCGACCACGTCGCGGTGCTGCGGCCGCACGCCTGGCTGATGCTGGGCCACTGCGCCGGCCTGCGGAACGCGCAAGGGCTGGGCGACTACGTGCTGGCGCACGGCTACGTGCGCGAGGATCACGTGCTCGACGACGAGGTGCCGACCTGGGTGCCGATCCCGGCGCTGGCCGAGATGCAGCAGGCGCTGGAACATGCCGTGCCCGAACTCATCCGGCTCGTCGAAGATTTCATCGAGGGATCGGTAGCGCGGCATGTGGCTCAGGTTCCCGACTTAGCCGCTCGCTGGCGTTCGGCCTTTTTCGTCTTGATATATGCATGGGCTTCCGCGAGTCGCTTCTCCAATGGATCGGCCGAATGCGGGTTGGGTTCGCGGCCTTCCTGCGCCCGAAACCGCTTGATGCGCGGCCACAGTGTTAGCGCTTCTTTTTCGGTCATCTGGATGCGCTGTGAAATCATCGCGTCCTGGATGGTCTTCAGGAGTGGTGTGTCGAAGGCGCGCGAGGCGACGTCGAAACCTTCCTTAAACGGGTTCACGCTGTCGATCAGGTCAATATCCAGTTCGCGCACGTTCACGAACCGCTTCACCATGTTCATCAGGGACAGGTTTTCCGACGGCTCAGCGTCGTACTCCTCGCCCTCTTCAGCAAACCCGCCTTCTTGCGATGCGCGTTTCGCCATGCCGATCAGGTTCATCCGCGCTGCGAGGTCCTGACGCACGGATTCCGTTTCGTCATCGGACAGGTTTTCGTAGGTCGTCTCGATGATATCCGTCAGCACCATCTGAGTGGCGACTTCCGGGGCCACATCATCCGCGACAACGCGCCGGTCCATTGCCTGGCAAGCCTTGGCCACGAGCTCGTTCATGTCGTTTTCGACAATCGCACGGGCGCGGGCCGTGGGCGGCTCCATCAAGCCCTTGATCCCTATATGCACAGTGCCGTCTTTCGTCGTTTCCACGGGCGCGCGGATATCCCCATCTTCTCGACGATAAAGCGTCCCGCCAAAAACCTGAATCGGGGGATTCCCTTGAGGTTTGATCTGTG
>CAZVLI010000123.1:0-8411 GCA_964627965.1 uncultured Rhodospirillales bacterium | reverse complement strand
ATATAGGGCGCGGCGGCGCGTCGCGCACCGGCAGGTAGCCCAGCGTCGCGCAGACCAGCAGCGCGGCCAGGAACCAGAAGATCCAGCGATAGGCCTCGGGGCTTCCGATCGCATCGCCGGCGCCCGGCATCAAGTCGATGATCACGCCGGTGGCGATCTGCGCGAAGGCCACGCCCAGCGCCGCGATCATGTTGACCACCGTGTTGGCGCGCCCGATCAGGTAGTCCGGCATCACCGCGCGCAGGTGCGCCGCGACGACCACGTAGTGCGTTGCCAGGCAGTTCGCCAGCACCAGCCCGACCGCGCCGGCGAGCCAGCCGCGATGCCCGAACGTCGCCAAGCCGCACATCACCACCGCCTCGCCGAGCATAATCGCCACGATCAGCCACTTGCGGGTGTTGAACACGCGGTCCAGCGGCCCGGTCAGGCTGAGCGCCAGTGGCGAGGCGATGGCCATCGCCATCAGCACGTGGCCGCGCTCGACAAGTTCGAGCCCGTGCACGTCCTGCAGATACGGCCCTGCCCAGAGCCCGTACAGCGCGGTCACCGGCCCGAACTGCACGAAGCCGGCCGCCGCCAGCGGCCAGAAGGCCGGCACCCGGAACACCTCGATCAGGCCGCGCAAGGAGTCGCGCATGGTGGCCGGCGCCATGCTGACTTCGCGCCCCGGCGGCGCGTCGCGCACGAACAGCAGCACGCCGATCGCCAGCACCGCGCTCAAGACCGCCAGGCCGAAGAACACCGTGCGCCAGGTCACGTGCTCCAGCATCAACGCCAGCGGCGTGGTCGCCATTAGACCGCCGACCGAGCCGAAGGCGATCATCAGCGAGGCCACGGTCGCGAACCGCTCCGGCGGCAGCCAGCGCGCGAACACCACATAGGCGCCCATCACCGACGCCGCGGCACCCGCGCCCGCCAGCGCGCGGCCGACGATGGCCTGGCCGGGTCCGTGCGCCATCGCCAGCACCGCCGCGCCGGCAATGGCGGCGAGCAGGACCAGCGGCACGGTGCGACGTGGCCCCATACGGTCGAGCAGCACGCCGATGGGGATCTGCGCCGCCGCGCCGGCGAGGAAGAAGGTGGCGCCGAAGATGCCGAGCAGGTTGCCGCCCAGGCCGAGGTCGATCTGCAGGTCGCCGGCGATCACCGTGAGCGAGACACGGTGGAACTGCCCGATGCCGAACAGCAGGGCGAACAGGAAGAAGGCGATGGCGACGCGGGCGGGCAAGGAGAGACCGTTTCAGGGGCTGGATTCGGCCCATCGTATACGACGGTCTTGCGTCGGACCGAAATCGCGCGCGAGCCTTGCGATAACGACGGAGGTGAGACCGCCCATGTCTTTCACGCTCGATCCGATCCCCGGCCAGACGTTCGGCGCCCGCCTGCGCGTCGAGGGCGACGCGGCAGCCATCGCCACGGCGGCCGAGGCGCAGCCCGACGCCCTGCCCGACCTGCTGGTCGAAGCGGGCGGCCTGATGGTGCTGCCGGGCATGGACGGCATCGGCGACGACCCGGCCCTGTTGCTGCGGCTGAGCCGGCTGTTCGGGGCGGAGGTCGAGGACTACCGCGTGAATCTCACACCGAGGAACATGGTCCATCCCGACGTGCCGGAGATCCTGGTCGTCTCCAACGTGCCGCCGGTCGACCGGGCGCCGCCGCCACTGCCCGATCCGCCGCGCACGGCCGACGGCGGCCTGCCGCTGCAGTTCCCGCACCGGCGCGGCTGGCACTCCGACCAGAGCTATCGCCGCCCGCCGCCCGATATCTCGCTGTTCTTCGCCCACACGCCCGCCCCGCAAGGCCAGGGCCAGACGCTCTATGCCGACGGCGTCGCCGCCTACGAGGCGCTGTCGCCGGCGATGAAGGCCAGGATCGACACGCTGGAGGGCCTGCACGTGATGCCCGGCAGCGGCCGCTCGGAGACCGCCGTGCGCAACGGCGAGATGCCGAAGCCGCTGGCCCCGCACGAGCGGCCGCAGCGCCAACCCGTGGTCCGCGAGCACCCCGTCACCGGCAAGCGCGCGCTCTACCTTTGCGAGAGCGGGCAGATGGACTGGATCGAGGGGCCGTTCGTCAGCATGGAGCCGGGCGTCGACGGCGACGGCGCGGCGCTGCTCTACGAACTGATGGCGCACTACACCCAGCCGCGCTTCGTCTACGCCCACGAATGGACCGCCGGTGACCTGGTGATCTACGACAATCGGCAGACCGTGCACGCCGCCACCTGGTTCGACGCGGCGACGCACGGACGGGTCATGTGGCGCACCACCGTGCACGGCAACCCCGGCCGCCTCTACGATGGCGAGGCGCCAAGCTGGATACCGAGGAGCTAGCCATGTTCGACCTGATCATCCGCGGCGACCAGGTGGTCACGCCGCACGGCACCGGCGCCTGGGATGTCTGCGTGAAGGGCGAGACCATCGCCGCCGTCGCCGCGCCCGGTCAGTTCGCCGACGACCAAGGTGCTGAGGTCATCGACGCGCGCGGCAAGGTGGTGATCCCCGGCGGCATCGACCCGCACATCCACTCCGCCTGGCACATCCCGGCCTTCGCCGGCGGCGAGGCGCGCCTGTCGGACGGCCCCGACGTGGTCAGCCGCGCCGCCATCCACGGCGGCACCACGACGCTGATCGACTTCGCCGTGGTCAATCCCGGCCAGACGGTGGAAGAGGCGATCAACGTCCGCCGCCAGGACTGGCGCGAGAAGTGCTACGCCGACTACGGCTACCACGTGATGCTGATGGGCGCGATCCCGCCGGAACTGCTGCCGCAGATCGGCGAGGCGATCCAGGACGGCTTTCCCTCGATCAAGATCTTCACCACCGACATCACGCCGTCCCGCAAGGGCCGCAAGCTGAACCACGGCCATATCTGGGAGGTGTTCAAGGTCATCAAGCGCGAGGGCGGCATCGGCGCGATCCACGCCGAGGACGACGAGATCGTCATGCACATGTACGACGTGCTGGCGCGCGAGGGCCGCACCGGCTTCGAGAACATGGCCGAGGTGCACAATTCGATGTCGGAGGACCTCTCCTTCCGCCGCATCATCCGCCTGGCCGAGCATGTCGACGGCACGCCGCTCTACATGATGCACGTCTCCGCCGCGACCGGCGTGGCGGCGATCGAGGCGGCGCGCGGGCGCGGCTTCCCGATCTACGGCGAGACGCTGCACCAGTACCTGATGTTCACCCACAACCACTATCGCGAGCCGAACGGGCAGATCTATCACACCTACCCGAGCCTGAAGGAAGTCGGCGACCAGGAGGCGCTGTGGGAGGGCCAGCTACGCGGCTCGATCAGCTCCATCGCCACCGACGAGATCTGCTGCACGCTGTCGACCAAGACCCAGGGCCACCGAATCGACGACACCACCGGCGGCAACGCCGGCTGCGAGCCGCGCGTGTCGGTGATGTACACCGAGATGGTGACCAAGCGCGGCTACACGCTGGCCAAGTTCGCCGACCTGGTCTCGACCAACGCGGCGAAGATCATGGGCATGTACCCGAAGAAAGGCGCCCTGGCCGCCGGCAGCGACGCCGACATCGTCGTCCTCGACCCCGCCGAACGCCGCACCGTCACCGCCGCCCGCCTGCACGAAACCGACTACACCCCCTGGGAAGGCTACGAAGCCGCCGCCTGGCCGACCCTTACGGTCCTACGCGGCAAGGTGATGATGCGCGACGGCGATTTTCTAGGGGACCTGCGGGACGGACAGTTGCTGAAGCGCAAGGTCGGGGCGGATGTGTTGAGTAGGCCGGTGGTCTAAATTCCCGCCATCTGAATAGCCTCGCAAATTGGCATTGTAACTATCGAGGTTGTTTTTCACACTTTTGCATCGTATTTCATATCTATCATAATTTATTGAACCTAATGTCCTCACGGTGACGTTCTTCAGGCTGGAAGTGTGGGGCGATGCGATAGACGGAAAGAACGATGGCTGCAAAGGCACTGCAAGACACTGGACTAGAGCCCGAACTTATCCGCGCGATCCAATCGTGGGGAATTCAAACCTTAACCGAAGTACAACAACAAGCACTCGATGCCGGTTGCGCTGACGCGAATAGTCTTGTCGTTTGCGCCCCTACGTCGGCCGGTAAAACGCTTGTCGCAGAGATAGCTGTGTGGAAGGCACTCCAAAGTGACATAAGGTGCATATATCTTGTCTCACACAAGGCATTAGCCGATCAGAAGTATGCCGAATTTGAGCAACGTTTCGGTACAGGGTCTCACGAAACGATCGCATCCGTTGGCCTGAGCACTGGTGACCGGGAAGAGGGGGAGATAAACCCTCGCCTTCTTGTGGCCACCTACGAGAAGGCGCTAGCTCTCCTACTAGCTGGCCAAATCGACCCAGCCGCTGCACTTGTAGTTGCAGACGAGCTTCAAATTATCGCAGAGGCTGGGAGGGGGCCAAACATAGAATCGCTTTGTTCTATTCTCAGACAACGAAAACTCCATCAGCTCATCGCATTGACTGCTACTGTCGGAAATCCCGAAGATTTAGCGAGCTGGCTTAATTGTGATCTTGTTCTAAGCCTTCAGAGAGATGTGGTTCTCTTTCAGGAAATCTGGTCCCATGGGAATATCTATTCTCTCGTCTTCGGCAACGACGACGGCGAAGAGTCTACGCCAGTTGATAAACTGCCAACGAATCCCATCGATGTCGTAACACAGTTACTAGACATGGGTCGCGGGCCGGTACTGACATTCACTGAGTCGCGAAACGAATCAATACAGCTTGCTGAAGAATTTGGCCAACATCGCGCACGAACAGCCGAGGGGATTTCCATATCTCAGGAGTTAAGCCTATTCTCCGAACCCACCGAATCCTCCGAAACACTGCAGCAACTTGCCCAACGTCGCACCACTTTTCACACAGCCGACCTTACGCCGCAAGAACGCCAAGTCATTGAACTAGGGTTCATTGAAGGTAGGTTTGACGCTTGCTTCGCGACTTCTACTCTCGCTGCGGGGGTTAACTTTCCGTTCCAGACAGTGTTTTTTCCAAAGCTTACATATGAGTTCGGGGATAGAGGGGGAACAATGATCTCTCGACCCGACTACCGAAACATGTCTGGGCGAGCTGGACGCCTTGGCATGCACTCACAAGGCTTCGCAATTCTCTTGCCGAAAAGCTCAAGAGAATTACAGTGGTCTAATCAATTGATACTTCCGGAAAATGAAAACGTCTCATCAAAATTGGTGAGCATCAGCATGCGACGAACCATTTTAACCCTGGTCGCTTCGGGCGTCGTTGGACGGGAAAGTGATATACGTCTATTCTTCGAAAACACTCTATATTGGTACCAGATTAGCGACACCAATCCCGGACGGCTCGATGATATCGTCTCCACAGCGCAAGAATCTGTAGCTTGGTTGGAGGATCGATCCTACCTCGAAGTTTCGGGGGGCGCATTCACGCCAACTCCACTTGGAAAGGCAGTCGCACAGTCAGGGCTTCTGCCTTCGACCGCATCAGACTTCTGCGAAATGCTCCGGGAGCACAAGGACAGCATCGACTCCGATTTCGAGTCATTCTTGCCAGCACTGATACATTGGGCGTGTACGTGTGACGAGTTTGCCGGTGACACACCTTCAAGATTCCTCGTATATCCATTGGGCCGCGAGCCAGTTCAATCAACCATGTTCCTGGCAGGTCAGAAGCTCATTGCGCCCTTGGATCGCACTGACCGTCGTACAAATCAATGTGCCCACGCACTAGTTCTTTATGCACAAGGTACTGCAGAGAGGCAGATCAGATATACGACCAATATCTCAGCTGGTGGCGTACATCGGCTTGCGATTGATGTAGCCTGGATAATAGACGGCCTTCAGCGCATAGCCGCTTCGCCTGAATTGCAGTGTCCCCAGACGCTGACAAATAAGCTAGCAATGCTATCTCGAAGAGTTCGGTCTGGGGTGCCTGCTGAGATACTGGATGTACTTAGAGTGGCACAGCGAAGCGGAGTACCCGGCCTGGGTCGCCAAAGGGCCATGGGACTATTGTCTCAGGGTCTCATTACTTTCGATCTGATTTTAACCACGGCAAGAGATAAACTACTTGGAATACTCCGCAGCGAACGTCGCGTAGATGAGTTGATAAATGCGATGTCGAATGTCGGGGCGATCCCGCAGAACCGTTTTGCAGCGCTGCACCTAACAGTGGCTAAAAAACTTGGCCTGGAAGAAATCGTTCGTGAGTGCGAAGCGAATCTGGGAACCGAGTATGAGAGGGCAGTTCGGAGATTGCTTGAATCGGAGACGCGCTGGGCAATTACCGAGTTAGATGACGGGAAAGAGCAGAACGTCCCAGATATCCTCATTAGCTTACGCGAAGTAAATGTTCTAGTCGAATGTAAGACGACAACGAAGAAGCCACCCTTGATAAAGAAAGAGGAAGCATTCTCAGTGTTGCAAAAGGCAGTTGATTTCGAGGAAAGCCTTCACAGAGTTACCCTGGGGAAGCCGGCGTTTGATGAACACTCGAAGAACAAGGTTCTTGGCGCAGATTCAGTGACGCTGGTTGAACATTCTGTGTTTATGGAGGGAGTCCTCAGAGTTCTCACCGGATCGGTTTCCCCAGAGGATTTTCTAGAATGGCTTAGCGCTCCAGGATTGGCCGAAGTTGAAAGATTATCGGGAATTCATACAATGGAAGTAGCGCGTGACTCCGCCTCCTAGCTGAGGATTAGATTGTTCCTATGGCCCCCATCTCTGCGAGCTATACTCAAAGTACCCAGTGTACAGTGCCCATCCTGCATCGTTGACGCACGCTACTAGCCCCACCCCTTCGCCTTCTCCGCGAAGTCGGCGCGGTTAGGGCCGACGATGCAGAAGCGGTGGCCGCTGGGGGCTTCCATGACGATCCAGCCCTTGATCGCGGCGATGCGCCTGGCGCCGAGCTTTTCCAGGCGGGCGGCCTCGGCCTCCTTGTCGTCAGTCTCGATGTCGATGTGGATGCGGCTGTCGTGGTCGACGCGCTGGATCGCGACGTAGGGCTCGTTCGGCGGGCCCTTCAACGCGACGTACTTGCCTTCGTCGTCCTGCTCGTCGACCTCGTAGCCCAGCGTCTCGGCCCAGAAACGCGCGGTGGCCATCATGTCGTCCGGCTCGTGGCAATCGATGATGAGGCAGCCCAGTCGGCTCTTGTGCATGGCGGCGGTCCCCTGATGGATTCGGTTGCCTGACTCTGGTGAACAAAGCGGGTACGATCAACCCCGTCATGTCCGAGACCGCCGCCGACCTGATCATGGACGACCTGCCGGAGCCGGTGCTGCCGCAGCGCTTCCTGGCGTGGTTCGGCGCGCGCGGCTGGCGGCCGCGTCGGCACCAGATGGACGTGTTGCGCAGCGTCGCCGACGGCGACCACGTGCTGCTCTCCGCCCCCACCGGCGGCGGCAAGACCCTGGCCGGGTTTCTCCCAAGCCTCGTCGATCTCGCGGACGGAGGTAGCGGCAGGCTGCACACGCTCTACGTCTCGCCGCTGAAGGCGCTGACCACCGATATCGAGCGCAACCTGGCCGCGCCCATCGCCGAGATGGCGCTGCCGATCAAGGTCGAGACCCGCACCGGCGACACGCCCGCCGCCAAGCGCCAGCGGCAGCAGCGTAACCCCCCCGACGTGCTGCTGATCACGCCGGAGCAACTCGCGCTGATGCTGTCCTACCGCGAGGCCGACCGCTATTTCCGGCGTCTGCGCCATATCGTCATCGCCGAGTTGCCCAGCCTGACCGGGCACAAGCGCGGCGACCTGCTGGCGCTCGGGCTGGCGCGGCTGGCGACCATCGCGCCCGAGGCCCGGCGCATCGGCCTGTCCGCGACGGTGGCCGACCCGGACGGGCTCGGCGCCCTGGTCGGCCTGGGCGAGCCGGCGCGGCTGGTGCTGGGCGAGCCCGGCCCGCGCCCGTCGATCAAGGTGTTGTCGTCGGAAACCCGCGTGCCGTGGTCCGGCCACCTGGCGCGCCACACCATGGCCGAGGTCTACGACGCGCTGCGCCGGCACAGGACCACGCTGGTCTTCGTCAACACCCGCGCCCAGGCCGAGATCGTGTTCCAGGAACTGTGGCGGCGGAACGACGACAACCTCGCCATCGCTCTGCACCACGGCAGACTCGCGCCGGAACAGCGCCGCAAGGTCGAGGCGGCGATGGTGCGCGGCGACCTGCGCGCGGTCGTCTGCACCTCCACGCTGGACCTCGGCATCGACTGGGGCGACGTCGACCTGGTGATCCAGATCGGCGCGCCCAAGGGGCTCTCGCGCCTGGTCCAGCGCATCGGCCGCGCCAACCACCGCCTGGACGAGCCGTCGGCGGCGCTGCTGGTGCCGGCCAACCGGTTCGAGGTGCTGGAATGCCAGGCCGCCGCCGCCGCGGTGATGGATGGCGAGCTCGACGGCGAGGCGGCGCGCGTCG
>CAZVLI010000122.1:0-8414 GCA_964627965.1 uncultured Rhodospirillales bacterium | reverse complement strand
GTAGCTCAGCTGGATAGAGCACCAGACTACGAATCTGGGGGTCGGGAGTTCGAATCTTCCCGAGCGCGCCACTTCCCGAAGCACAACGAAAACAAGCGGCTAGTCCGCGCACGGCCGGCTGGCGGTAGACACGCGTCGGCGGGGGCTGCGGCGGCCATGCCGCTCGACCGGAACCCTCTGCGTCGGACGCGTTCGGCCAGGTGTCGTTGGTGAGCACATATGGTGTGCGCCGCGTGCATCGGCCTCCGTATGTCGTCCCGTGGCGGCCACGGACGCATTTATGCCGGGCGTCGCGTGACAAACAGACATAGGTGATTCGTGACCTGGGCGCCGCATCCCGCGACGGCCGCGCTCGGATGCGCTCAGTTCCAGCCGAGGACCTTGCGGCCATAGCGGATCAGGTCCGGCTCCAGGAACCGGAGCAGGCCCAGCAGCGTGACGCCGAGGACGCAGATCACGATCAGCAGGATGGGCAGGTGGCCCAGCGAGGTGTAGGTCGTGAGCCCATAGTCGAGCCCGATGCCGACGAGGTAGATGACGATCCCGGCGACGATGCCTGGCTTCGTGGCCGTCACCAGGCTCTCGTAACGGATGATGCCGAGCCGGTTGCCGAAATAGACGGTCAGCATCGAGCTCACGGTGGCGCCGACCATGGACCCCATGGCCACGGCCAGGATCGAGATCGTCGCCGTCACCGACAGCACCATCAGCCGGACGACCAGCGAGGCGATGGTCAGGAAGAACGCGTCGCGCGTCTTGCCGAGCGCCGACATGATCGGGCTGATCACCACGAACTGGCCGGTGATCGCGGCGCTGAGGCACATCCACGCCGCCGGTTCGACGGCCGCCGTCCATTGCCCGCCGTAGATGCCGAGCAGCAGGTGCTCGGACTGGCTCGACATGCCGGTCAGGATCGGCACGAAGACGCAGCCGAAATAGCGCATCCGCCTGATCGTCAGGTGCTGCAGGTTCTCCTGGTTGCGCATCTCGTAGGCGACGATCGGGACCAGGATGCCGAGCACCGGCGGCATCAGGTGCCGCCACAGCATCCTGGGCAGCGTCGAGCTGCGTTCGATCAGTGCTGCGTCGGCGAGACTCAGCGTCTTGCCGATGATCAGTTCGCTGACCCGCGAGCCGAACTGGTTGATCACCTCCGACAGCAGGGCCCAGCTCGTGATCGACCAGATCTCGCGCCAATCCTTGAAGAAGCGGGGCAGGGTCCAGACTTCCTTCGGCGCCAGCGCGCAGAACAGGATCGCGCCGACGGTCGAATTGCTGAGCAGGCCCCAGGCGAGCGAAATCGGGCCGTGGCCGAGGAGGGCAAGGGTGACCGTCACGGCGGCACCGCTCGCCGAGGCGATCAGGCCGGCGAGCGCGTGGCGGCCGAGCTGCAACTCGCGCGACATCAGCCCCATCGCGACCGCCTGAATCGGCGCGAGAAAGAAGCTGATCGACGTGAGCCACAGGATGTCTCGGATCGTCGCCTTGCCGTAGAAGTCCGCCACGACGTCGCCCATCAGGGCGATCACCGCGCCGAGCGTGAAGCTGATGGCCATGGTCAGGCCGAGTGCACTGCCGATATGCGTGCGCTGGAGATCCCGCTTCTGGACCAGGTAGAGGCCGACGCTGCCGCCGCGCACGGCCGTCGCGATGGCGATGACGGCCATGGCCACGGAGAACGTGCCGATCTCCTCGGGCGTCAGGGTGCGGGCGACCACGACGCTGCTGCCGAACTGGATCAGGAACTGCAGGAAGTGCCGCAGCCCGGAAACCCGGAGAAGGACGGAGGTCTCCAACGTCGCCAGCGCCTTTACTTGCAGCCCATGTTGTGATGCGGTCCGGATCGGAAGTTTCGGCGGTGCCTAGGGTGTCACGTTAGTCGCGCTGCGACGGTCGCGGGCACTGCCTGGCTTGCGGCGTGAACATGAGGCTCCGAATCGGCTCGCGGCACCTTCGCGCAAGCCGTTTGCCGGTTCAAGGTGCCGACGGAGACCGTTGCCAGCGAGGCGCGCAGGGCCATATCGCACTTCCCATCCAGGTGCGGGGTCGCATGGTTCCAAGTTGCGGGCTGGCATGTTCAAGTCAACATTCGGGCGTCGTAAGTGTTCTCAAGTCCAGCCACCCCCGCGATGCGAGTGTCGCATCCGAAAAGCATGATACATGATAACGATTTTGAAAGTGTGAACAGCGATAAAGATCGCTGCATAGCGAAGTATTCGAAGTCTAGATGTGCGTTGGCAGGTGGGTTATGAAGTCTATCGTGTGCGGCGCTTCAGTTCCCCAAGATGGCATCCTTCTCGTGCCTCGCAAGGTTTGTTGATGTTTGAAGTCGCATCCACAGAAGCTGTTTCTTCGTCCCTATCGCATTGAAACATTTGCGTCGGAAAGTCTGAGCAGAGGACAGTATGGCAGGCATCGGCGACGGTCCGGCAGACGCTGGGAAGATGACCATTTCCGTCATCATGCCGAACTACAACTACGAGCGGTATATCGGTACGGCAATTGAGTCCCTGCAGAACCAGCAGGGTTTCGACGACCTGGGTTTTGACCTTCAGATCATCGTTGTGGACGACGGGTCGACCGACGATTCATGGCAGAAGCTGGAGCAGATGCGATCGGCCGACCCCCGGATCGAGGTGTATCGTAACGAGCGCAAGAAAGGCGAGTCGGGCACGAGAAATACGGGCCTTTCCCATGCCAGGGGCGATTGGTTCATCTATCTCGATTCTGATGACCTGCTGTCGCCGCACGCGCTTTCGTCGCTCTGCCAGGTGATTCGTGACAACCCGGAATGTCGTTTCGTGGCTGGCGACATCCAGAAGGTCGATCCCGACGGGGCGGCGATCGATGTTCCGCTGTTCTGGCCGGACAATGACGTGCGCAAGGCGCTGGAGAGCCGAATGCAGAACGGCGTCGCGGTCATTCCCGACGCGGTCTCGTTCTTCTTCGCCGTTCGTTTCCTGGTGGTGATGGGGAACGGGCTTCTGCACAAGGATCTCGTCGCCAGGGCTCAAACCTTCGACGAGAATCTGACCCACGCGGTCGACACCGACTACAACACGCGGGCGGCACTCGGCGAATCGCTGTACTTCATCGAGGAGCCGATCCTCATGTACCGGCAGCATAGCGCCTCCGTGTCGCGCAATACGGAACGCCGGGTTGAGGGCACGCTGGAGTTCATCAGCGACATGCGGAACGATCCGAGTTTCTCGCCCTACCTCGACGTGTCGCGCGACTACTACATCCGGGCGCTGGACGCGGCGATCTACTACCACCGTGAGACGAAGAACTTCGCGCGGGCGCGGCAACTCGCGTTCCGCGGCATTGCCGCGGCACCGGGACGGATGCGCTCGTGGAAGCTCGCGCTCGCCTCCTGCCTGGGGCAGCCGTAGCCGCGCGTCCCCGGCGTCAGCCGATCAGCGTGTCGTAAACGGGATCGGTCGCGGCCAAGGTGTAGCGCGAGGCGATCAACGTCTCGCCCGCGTCGGCGAGCCGCCGCCGCAGATCCGGCTCCCGGATCAGGCGCAGGCACGCCTCGGCGAAGTCGTCCGCCTCGTCGGCGATCAGGATGTCATGATCGTGCCGGATGCTGATGCCCTCCGCGCTCAGCTCCGTCGCCACGACAGGCCGCCGCATTGCCATTGCTTCGAGGATCTTGATCCGCGTGCCGCTGCCGAAACGGATCGGCGCGACGATGATGTCGGCGGCCTCGTAGTAGGGGATGACGCTGTCCACGCCGCCGGTGACCTCGATGCCGTCGGTCTCAGCGAGCTCGACGATCTCCTTTGGCGGGTCGAACCCGACCACGACGAACTCGCAGTCGACGGGGCTCTGTGCGCGAACCTTGGGCCACATCTCGGCGCAGAACCAGCGCACGGCATCTATGTTGGGCTGATAGTTCATCGTGCCGACGAAGAGGATGTTGATGCAGTCCAACTCGTCGGGGCGGCGCCCGATGTCGACGAGTTCGACGGTGTTCGGGATCACCGCGACGTTGGCGCCGGGCATTCGTTGGAGCAGCTGGTCCCTGTCGCCATCGGAGCAAACAACAGCGGCGTCGAAACGCGACAGGACCTTGGCTTCGACCTTGTAGGCGCGCTCGGAGCGCATGCGGTGTATCGCCCGCCACTCGCGGTCCAGCTTGTCGGCGAGCGCCTCGCCGGTTCGCGTCCACCAGACCGACTCGATGTCGTCGAGGTCGGCGACAGTCCGTTGCGCCAGCGCCTCGCCTCGGCTGCCAAGACGGAAGTAGGCCAGGGCGCTCTTGAGGCGAAAACAGAAGCAGGTATCGAAGCGCTGGACTCCCAGCCGCTTGATGGCGTCGTCGATCTGGCCGGTGGCCGGCAGGTTCCAGAGCCGGTTCCGGTTCACAAGGTCGTCGAGCACGTTGAGACCGGGGACCGGTCGTCCCAGTCGCACCGGCGGCAGGACCCGCTTGGCGGCCCGGTACGTGATCACCTCTACCTTGGCGCAGAGGTCGCGAACATGATCGGGTATGTCGGGGCTGGTCGTGCCGGTCACGTAGGCGACGAGATACAGTTCGCCGCGCTTCGCCAGCGCGCGCACGTGCGCCGCCGCCCTGCGATTGATCCCGGCGCCATGCATGTCGGGCATAACCGGAGAGATCATCAGGATTTTCTTTTGCAAACTGCTCATTGACGCGAGTGCGGGGACGACCTTCCTGTGACGGCGCGGCGATCATCTACGATAATCTATGGAAAAGATATTACCGGTAGCCTGCGTGTTCGAGCCGTCACGCCCCCGTCTACCTTGCCGCCCTACGACGCCAATGCTGGCTGGTGTTGCCGGTGCGGCGTTTGGCCGGACTGAGGCAAGATCTAATCTCGTTCAGGAAGGAAGCTGAGGATGGTTTGGCTGTCAGTCATCATGCCGAACTATAACGGTGAAGAGTTCATCCGACCGGCGATCCAATCGGTCCTGGATCAGGGTATCGATGATGTGGAAATTCTGGTCATCGACGATCAGTCTGAGGATCGTTCGATCGATTTTGTCCAGAATTCATTCGGAAGCGATCCAAGAGTTAAACTTCTAAAAAATAGTCGCAAGAAAGGTGTTTCCGGGGCGCGGAACACAGGCATCGAAACGGCACGTGGCGAGTGGTTCTTGTTTCTCGATTCGGACGACCTACTGACGCCCGATGCACTCTCCAAGTTCCGGGCGACAGCTCAGTCAAATGGCAATATTGATTGGATCGTGGGAGACTTCTGCGTCTTCGATGGCGAGCCGCCGCAGGAGGCGGAAGGCTACGTGCAATCGGTTTCACGGTATTTCGACAGGGGTGACTTCGAAGCCGTAGAAGACGGCCTCTTCCTGTCAGACCCCGTTCGGTATCTCTTGCAGAAGGGCATGATCGTCAGCACCGGGAACTTCATTGCCCGCAGAAACCTGATCAAGGACGCCGGCCTCTTCCGCGAGGGTATGCGCTACGGAGAAGATCTTCTCTTCTGGTTTCAAATGGGCTTGAGGTCGAAACTGCTGTTCATACCGGCCGTTGTCCGCCTGTACAGACGCCATGAAACGAACGTGACGCAGGATGTCATCAAGACCAATGAAGGTCTCATCAATTGCCTCAGATACCTTCACGATGATCCGGCCTTTTCCAAGTACGCCGACGCCGTCGCGGCGAGGCTGAACAGGTCGCTCGACGAGGCCATCAACCATCTGCGGCGGGAGCGGCGGTTCGCCGACGCCCGCGGACTGGCGTGGCAGTCCCTGCGTCTGTCGCCGCTGCGCAGCCGCGCCTGGAAGAACGCGCTCGCCGTCTGGCTCGGCATCGCCTGAGGCCCTTGCCGGCCGAATCGTGGATTCACGGGCGCGGATGCGCGCTGCGTCGCCATACACCGTTTCCCGTAAGCCGGGTGTCGTTGATGGCGGTCGTCGGACCGCGCGTCCGCGGCGAAATGACCTGCCCGTGACCGTTTCTTCAAGGTTCCGTGAATGCGCGGTTGTCGACTATGATCCGCGCTCGGCCCGCCGGCCAAACGATCCATAACGCAAGGCGTAACGGACGTTCCGGCCAGGGGGCACTCCAGCTTTCAGGGAGACAACAATGAGAATGTTCCTTTCGGCCTTGGCGGTATCGGCCGTGGTGGCCGCGCCGGCGGTCGCGCAGGACGTGAAGGTCGGCATGCTGCAGGGCTTCACCGGCCCGACGGAATCGCTGGTCGCGCCGATGGCGCTGGGCGGCGAGATGGCCATCAAGGAAGTTTCGGACAGCGGACTGTTCCTGGGCGGCAAGAAAGTCGTCTCGGTCCGTGGCGACAGCACCTGCGTGGACGCCGGTGCCGCGACCGCCGCGGCGGAGCGCCTGATCACCTCGGAAGGCGTGGTCGGCATCGTGGGCGCCACCTGTTCCGGCGCCACCACGGCGGTGCTGAACAACGTGGTGCGCCCGAACGGCATCGTGATGATCTCGCCGTCGGCGACCTCGCCGGCGCTGTCGACCATCGAGGATGACGGGCTCTTCTTCCGCACCTCGCCGTCCGACGCGCGTCAGGGCGAGATCATCGCCCAGATCCTGTCTGGCAAGGGCATCAAATCGGCTGCCCTGACCTACACCAACAACGACTACGGCAAGGGCCTCGCCGACGCGATCCAGGCCGCCTTCGAGAAGACCGGCGGCAAGATCACCGCCGTTGCCGGTCACGAGGACGGCAAGGCCGACTACTCGGCCGAAGTCGCGACGCTGGCCGCGGCCGGCGGCGACATCCTGATCGTCGCCGGTTATCTCGACCAGGGTGGCAAGGGCATCATCCAAGCCGCGCTCGACACCGGCGCCTTCGACTCGTTCATGCTGCCGGACGGCATGGTCGGCGAGTCGCTGACCGACAACTTCGGCGCCGACCTCGACGGCTCGATCGGCACCAACCCCGGTACCGACAGCCCGGGTGCGTCGATGATGGCGAAGATGACCGAAGGCAAGGGCTTCAAGGGCGACGACCCGTACGTGCCGGAGTGCTACGACGCCTCCGCGCTGCTGCTGCTGGCGATGCAGTCGGCGGGCTCGACCGACAGCGCGGTCTACAAGGACCACGTCCTGAAGGTCGCGAACGCACCGGGCGAGAAGATCTTCCCAGGCGAGCTGGCCAAGGCGCTGAAGATCCTGGCCGAGGGCGGCGACATCGACTACGTCGGCGGTTCCGCCGTCGAGCTGATCGGCCCGGGCGAGTCGGCCGGCAGCTTCCGCGAGTCGGTGGTCAAGGGCGGCAAGTTCACGACCGTCAAGTTCCACTGAGCCGGCTGATCTCGGTTGGTTGAGAGAGGCGGCCCGGACATCCCCGGGCCGCCTCTTGCCTCCCGAACGACCCGATGATTTCCGTCGACAACGTGTCGAAGTATTTCGGCGGCATCCATGCCGTCGACGGCGCCACGCTGACCATCGAGAAGGGCTCGATCACAGGCCTGATCGGACCGAACGGCGCCGGCAAGACCACCCTTTTCAACATCATGGCCGGCGTCTACGCGCCGACGTCGGGCCGCGTCCTGCTGGATGGCGAGGATGTCAGCGGCCTGCCGCCGCACGAACTGTTCCATCGCGGCCTGCTGCGGACCTTCCAGATCGCGCACGAGTTCGCCACGCTGACCGTGCTGGAAAACCTGATGGTCGTGCCGGGCGGTCAGCCGGGCGAGCAGCTCTGGCATGCCTGGTTCAACTACAAGCGCGTGCGCGAGAACGAGGCCAAGGTGCTGGAGCGCGCGCGCGAGGTGATCGACTTCCTGCAGCTCGGGCACCTGGAGAACGAGCTCGCCGGGAATCTCTCCGGCGGGCAGAAGAAGCTGGTCGAGCTCGGCCGCACGATGATGGTCGACGCCAAGGTGGTGCTGCTCGACGAGGTCGGCGCCGGCGTCAACCGCACCCTCCTCAACACCATCGCCGACTCGATCCAGCGCCTGAACACCGAGCGCGGCTACACCTTCTGCATGATCGAGCACGACATGGATTTCATCTCGCGCCTGTGCGACCCGGTCATCGTCATGGCCGAGGGCAAGGTGCTGATGGAAGGCACCATCGACGAGGTGAAGAGTAACGAGGAGGTCATCGAGGCCTACCTCGGCACCGGTCGCAAGCATCAGCGGTCGGCCTCGGCATGAGCTTCCTGTCCGCCACCAACATGACCGGCGGCTATGGCGGGGCTGACATCCTGCACGACTGCACGATCACCGTGAACGAGGGCGAGGTCGCCGTCGTTGTCGGCCCGAACGGCGCCGGCAAGTCCACGGCGATGAAGGCGATCATGGGCATGCTCGACCTGCGCCAGGGCGAGGTGCGGCTCGGCGAGCGCGACATCACGGCGATGGCGCCGCAGGACCGCGTGGCGTGCGGCATGGGTTTCGTGCCGCAGAACCGCAACATCTTCATGACCATGACCGTCGAGGAAAACCTCGAGATGGGG
>CAZVLI010000121.1:0-8441 GCA_964627965.1 uncultured Rhodospirillales bacterium | reverse complement strand
GATGACGAAGTCGGGGACGACGCGGTGGAAGGAGAGGCCGTCGTAGTGGTCGCGCTCGACGACATCACCGGAGCTGGCCGGCGGCGCCGCGCTGCTGGTTCGAGCCGAGCCGCGCCCGCCGCCAAATCCACGCGGCAGTCGCATCATCCGCCAGTCAACGGCAGCTTGCGCCGCTGGGCCAGTTCCACCGTGACCTCCTTGGCGCGCTCCGGCGCCATCTTGGCCATGATCGGCGCCATCTTGGCCTCGCGCATGCGTTCGGCCACATCGAGCAGGATGTCGAGATCGAGCTGCTCGAAGATGCGCGCGGCATCCTTCGGCTTCATGGTCTCGTACATCTTCACCAGGCTGCGCAGCTTCGCTTCGGCCTCTTCGTCGTGCTGCTTCAGCAGCGCCTGGATGCGGCCCTCCAGTTCCTTCAGCTGCGCGATCTTGCCATCCAGGCGCTTCTCCGCGGCCTTCAGCAGATTCTCGCGCACGTCCAGCTCGCCGGCGCGGGCGTCGAGCTGCTCGCGCCGCGCGGAAAGCTTCTGCAACACGTCGAGCTCGGCCGCGGTGTACTGTCCAGGCCGCCGTGGCGTCGGCGAAGGCGGCGGCTCGTCGGCCTTGGCCGCGACCTTCTCTTCAGCCGGCTTGGCGGCGTCTTCCGCCTTGGCTTCCTCCGCCGGCTTCTCGGCCTGCGCGGCGGCGGGCGTCACCGCCGTGCTACCGCGCCACAGGCTTTCGATCTTCACGCCGAACAGCAGCACGGCGGCGAAGATCAGCACCGGCAGGATGCGAATACGGTCGAGCATGTTCTTCCTGACCTCCCGGGCCGGCTAGCGCGCCTGGCGCAGCGCCGCCATCAACTCGCGCTCCGACTCCGACAGCGGCGCACTGCGTTGCGCGACGGCTTCGGTGACCGCCTCCTTGCGCTCCATCAGCCGCTGATCGAGGCGATCCGCCAGGTCGTTGCCGGCGTCCGCGATCATCTCCAGTTCGTCGCGCAGGCTCCGCGCCGCGTCGACGCGGGTCTGCAGTTCCTGACCGACCTGGTCGCCGGCCGCACGCAGCTCGGCGACACCGCGCCGCGCGCTCTCGGTCGCGTCGGCGAAGGCGGCGAGCAGGTTCTCCATCTCGGTCTGCGAGTCGCGCAGGGCCCCGAGCCGGCGATGCAAGACGACGCAGTAGCCGACGGTCACGGCAAGCAGCACCGCCACGAGGCCATCGAGCAGGAAAGCGAAACTCATTGGGCGCCCTGCAGCTTCTTCAGTGAGTCCTCGACGCGGACCGCGATCTGGTTGCCCGCGCGACCCATGCGTCCGTGCACGAGCTGGATACCACCGCAACGCAGGTCGATGACCGACTGCGGCGTGCGGTTCAGCATCAGCGTGCTGCCGACTTCGAGCTTCATGACGTCGCCGAGCAGCATGGTCTGCTCCTCCAGCACGGCTTCGATCTCGATGTCGGTCGACCACAATTCGGTCGCCAAGTGGCTCTCCCAGATCGAGTCACGGCCGAACTTCTCGCCCATGAACATCTGGAGAAGCAGCTCGCGAACCGGCTCCAGCGTCGCGTAGGGCAGCACCATCTCAAGCCGGCCGCCGCGATCCTCCATGTCGATGCGCAGGCGGACCAGCACGGCGGCGTTGGCCGGCCGGGCGATGGTGGCGAAACGAGGATTGGTCTCCAGCCGATCGAACTCGAAGTGCACCGGGCTCAGCGGTTCGAAGGAGGCCGAGAGGTCGGCCATCACCACCTGCGCCATGCGCTCCACGAGGCTGAGCTCGATGGTGGTGTAGGGCCGGCCCTCGATGCGCATCGCGGCGGTACCGCGGCGACCGCCGAGCAGCACGTCCACGATGGAGTAGATCAGCGAGGAGTCGACCGTCATCAGGCCGTAGTTGTCCCACTCGCGTGCGCGGAACACGGTCAGCATCGCCGGCAGCGGGATCGAGTTCACATAGTCGCCGAAGCGGATCGAGGTGATGTTGTCGAGCGAGACTTCGACATTGTCGGACGTGAAATTGCGCATCGACGTCGACAGCACGCGCACCAGCCGGTCGAACACGACCTCCAGCATCGGCAGGCGTTCGTAAGACACCAGCGCGGAGTCGATGATCGCGCGGATGCCGGTACGCTCCGCGCCGCCCTCGTCATCTGCGTCGAAGCCGAGAAGACTGTCGATCTCGTCCTGGTTGAGAACGCGGCCGGAGGTACCTGAGTCGGTTTCCTCCTCCTCCTCGTCGTCGATCATCGCGGCCCATTCGGCCGCCATGTCCTCGTCGAAGGAGCTACCACCGCCGCCGCCGGCGTCGTCGTCGGCTGCCGCCGCGCCCGCCGCGCCGTCGTCTTCGGTTTCGTCGTTCTCGTCAGCCATACGCCACGCCTACCCGTTTACCCCCGGCGCCGGCCCTACTGGACCAGCATTTCCTTGAACAGAATGTCTTTCACGTGCGGCCCGCCGAGCGAGGCGTTTATCCGCACCATCAGCTCTTCCTTCAGCCGCACCAGGCCGACCGAGCCGGACAGATCCTCGATGCGCAGCTCGCGCAGGTAGACGTTGAAGCTGTCGACGACGCGCGGCAGCACCGCGTTCACCGTCTTCACAGCTTCGGCGTCGTGCAGCTCCAGCGCGATATTGACCTTCAGGTAGTTGGCCTGTTTGCCACCACCATTCAGGTTCACAAGGATTTCCGGCATATCCAGGAAGGTTATGTCGCTGATGTCCTTGAGCAGCTCGTCGCTGGTGCCCGGCTCCGCCTCGCCCTCCGCCTGAGTCGCATCGGCCTGCTCTTCCTCGGCAGCCTCCTCGCCGCCCAACAGGAAGAACGCACCGGCACCGCCGCCGATCAGCAGCAGCAGCACGGGCAGCGCGATGAACAGGACCAGCTTCTTGCCGGCCAGCTTCTTCTTGCCGCCGCCGCCAGCGCCTTCGGCTACGTCTTCGGCGCCCTCTTCGGCCATATCTCGTGTCCCCTACATGGACAGGTTCGTAACCAAGTTAACGAGGGTTGGTTAACAAGGCGTTGTCCGGCCCGGGGGCCCCGACGCCGCTTGCCCGGCCGGGCAGGAATTGCCGGGCAAGCCCTGCGCCGCGACGTCGCTAGGCAAGGCCTTTTCCGGCGTAAGTCATTGATTTGATTGCAGATAAGGTCATGGCACAGGGCATGCACCCTGTTCAGCGCCCGCTGGTGCGCAAGAACGGACCCGACGATGACCGAGAACACAGCCTATATCGCCCTGTCGCGCCAGATGGCGCTGCGCCGCGAGATGGAGCTGATCGCCAACAACCTGGCGAACATGAACACCACCGCCTACCGCGCCAAGCGGATGGTGTTCCAGGAGGTGCTGAGCGAGATCGGCACCGAGCAGCAGGTCTCCTTCGTGCAGGACGCCTTCGTGGTGCAGGGCGAGGACGGGCCGCGCTACACCCGCAACGGCCACTTCCGCGCCGACGCCGACGGTCGGCTGGTGACCGATACCGGCCTGCCGGTGCTGGACGACGGCGGCTCGCCGATCAACGTCGGCACCAATCCGGACGAGATCATCCTGCGGCCCGACGGCACGCTGAGCGACCGCAACGGCCCGATCGCGCGGCTCTCGCTGGTCGAGTTTGACAACGAGTATTCGCTGACCCCGGTCGGCAACAGCCTGTTCAGCACCGAAGACCCGGCCCAGCCGGCCGATGAGGCGCAGGTGACGCAGGGCTTCATCGAGGGCTCCAACGTGAAGCCAGTGCTGGAAATGACCCACATGACCGAGGTGCTGCGCGCCTACCAGACCACCGCGCAGCTTATCGAGAGCGACAAGGACATCCGTCTGCGGGCGATCCGCAGCCTGGGCGACGTGGCGTAAGCCGCCCGCCCACGGACCAGATCAGGGACGAGAGTAGATCATGAGAAGCCTGAGTATCGCCGCCACCGGCATGCTGGCCCAGCAGCTCAACGTCGACGTGCTGTCGAACAACATCGCCAACATGGCGACCACCGGCTACAAGCGCCAGCGCGCGGAGTTCCAGGACCTGCTGTACCAGGACCTGAACCGGGTCGGCTCGCAGTCGTCGGACGCCGGCACGGTGATCCCCGCCGGCGTGCAGCTCGGCGTCGGCGTGCGCACCGCGGCGGTCTACCGGATCAACGAACAGGGCAACCTGACCGACACCAAGAACCGCTACGACATCGCCATCCAGGGTAACGGATACTTCCGGGTGCAGCTGCCCAGCGGCGAGGACGCCTACACCCGCTCCGGCTCGTTCCAGCTCAGCCCAACCGGTCAGCTGGTGACCCAGAACGGTTACGTGGTGCAGCCCGGCATCACCATCCCGCAGGACGCCATCAGCGTCGACATCAACGAGAGCGGCGAGGTCTCGGTGAAGATCGACGGCCAGGTCGACCCGCAGATCGTCGGCCAGCTCGAACTGGCGATCTTCTTCAACGACGCCGGCCTGGAGCTGATCGGCGACAACCTGCTGAAGGAAACGCCGGCGTCCGGCGCGGCCGCGCTCAGCGTGCCCGGCAGCCCGGGCTACGGCACCGTGCTGCAGGGCTTCCTGGAGACCTCCAACGTGAACGCTGTGCAGGAGATCACCATGCTGATCCAGGCGCAGCGGGCCTACGAGATGAACTCCAAGGTGATCACGACCGCCGACGAGATGCTGCGTACCACGTCGACGCTGCGCTGATCGGGCTGATCGGGAGAATGACGATGCGCTGGCTGCTGACCCTGATCTTCGTGCTGCTGCTGCCTGTTCCGGCCGCCGCGGACGCACTGACGGACGCCACCGAGGCGGCCCTGCGGGCCCGCGGCATGGAGGGCCAGTTGCTGGTCACCTTCACCACGCCCGGCAGCACCGCCTTCGGCGAAGCGCCGGAAGTTGTGGTGAACACCCTGGACCCGGCCTCCGGCCGCTTCACCGCCACCGTCACCGTGGATGCCGGCGCCGGCAAGCGCCAGGTGCGCCTCGGCGGGCGGGTCGACCGGATGGTCGAGGTCCCCGTGCCGGTCCGCACCATCGCCGCCGGCCAGGTGATCACCGAGGCCGACCTGAACTGGATCGAGCTGGCCAGCAGCCGGCTCGGCAACCACGCCGTCACCATGGCTGGCGCCATCGTCGGGCATGCCGCCAAGCGGGCGCTGCGCGCCGGCCATCCGGTCAGCGTGCGCGAGCTCACCCTGCCCCGGGTGGTCCGCAAGGGAACGCTGGTGACCATGGTCCTGGCCGGCCCCGGCCTGGTTCTGACCGCCACCGGGCGGGCGCTGGAGGATGGCGCCGACGGGGCAACGATTTCGCTGATCAACGTGCAAAGCAAGCGCACCGTGCAGGGCACCGTGATCGGTCCGGACCGGGTCCGGATCGACGATGGCCGCCTGATCGCGCTGCGCTAAGGAGTAGTCGACATGAAGTTTCGTAAGGTTTCCCGCCTGGCCGTGCCGTTCGCGGCGGCGCTGGTCCTCACCGGCTGCAACGCCATGAGCCGGCTGTCGGAAGTCGGCAGCCCGCCGCAGATGTCGACCATCCAGAACCCGGTGGCGAAGAAGGCCTACCAGCCGGTCGTCCTGCCGATGCCGCGACCGCAGCCGGAAGTGCGCCAGGCCAACTCGCTGTGGCGCCCGGGCGCGCGGGCCTTCTTCAAGGACCAGCGCGCGGCCCAGATCGGCGACATCCTGACCGTGAACATCGCGATCGACGACGAGGCGCAGATCGACAACGAGACCGAGCGCACCCGGACCGCCGACGAGGACGCCAACGCGTCGACCATCCTCGGCTACGAGGGCGCGCTGTCGCGGATCCTCCCGGAGGCCGTGGACCCGACGAACCTGGTCAGCCTGGGGTCGGACTCGACCAGCCGGGGCCGGGGCACCTCGAACCGCAGCGAGCAGATCAAGCTCACCGTCGCGGCGATCGTGACCCAGAACCTGCCGAACGGGAACCTGGTGATCAACGGCCGCCAGGAAGTGCGGGTGAACTACGAGCTGCGCGTGCTGACCATCTCCGGCGTGGTGCGCCCGGAGGACATCACCGCCGATAACACCGTCAAGCACACCCAGATCGCGGAAGCCCGGATCAGCTACGGCGGCCGCGGCCAGCTCTCCGACCTGCAGCAGCCGCGCTACGGCCAGCAGATCTACGACATCGTGTTCCCGTTCTGATCGCTGAAGAACGGAACGCAGAGCCAAAGGCGGCGGCAACGTCGTCCGGTAGGACACCACAGCAAACGTGTCATGGCCTGGCTTGTCCGGGCCATCCACGTCTGTGAACCGCCGCCAACGTTGCCGAACTCGACGCTCAATATCATCATGGCCGCATGCGCAGCGGCTGGGTCTACATCGTCACCAACAAGCCGAACGGCACCCTCTACACGGGCGTTACCAGCGACATCGCGAAACGTGCCTGGGAACACCGCGACGGCGCCATCGTCGGTTTCACGAAACGGTACGGGCTGAAGAAGCTGGTCTACGTCGAGCCGCACGACACCATCGCGGGTGCCATCCGACGGGAACAGCGGATCAAGCACTGGCCGCGACGTTGGAAGGTGAACCTGATTCTGTCGACAAACCCGGACTGGTCGGACCTGTACGACACCCTGGCCTGACGTAGTGCAGGTGGCGGGACGTGGATGGCCCGGACAAGCCGGGCCATGACGGGAATGAAGTTGTTCGACAACGAAAAGGGGCCGGCCTCTGGGGGCCGGCCCTTTTGCGTGTTCCGGGATCCGGAGGCTCAGTCGTCGCGATAGATGCGCTCGCGGCGCTCGTGACGTTCCTGCGCCTCGATCGACAGGGTCGCGATCGGCCGGGCTTCGAGCCGCTTCAGGCTGATCGGCTCGCCGGTCTCCTCGCAGTAGCCGTAGGAACCGTCCTCGATGCGACGCAAGGCGGCGTCGATCTTGGAGATGAGTTTGCGCTGCCGGTCGCGCGTGCGCAGTTCCAGCGAGCGTTCGGATTCGGTCGAGGCACGATCGGCGATATCCGGCGCCGGCGCGGTCTCTTCCTGTAGGTGCAAAATGGTGTCCTGTGCGTCGTCCAGGATCTCTTGCTTCCAGGCGTTCAGCTTGCGGCGAAAGTACTCTCGCTGCCGCTTGTTCATGAACGGTTCGCTATCTTTCGGGACGTAACCCGACGGCAAACGGACGTCGTCCATCCATAACCCCTTGAAATTCTTGCTCGTCCTCCGTTGGCGGCCGGGAATATACCGGCACCGGATGACGGCTTCAAGAAACAGAATTGCGTGGCAGCCGTGATCAGACCGCCGGGCGGGGGTCAGCCAACCTGTTGAAACTTGGCGAGTTCGACCGCCGCGCGCAGCTCGATATCGGCCAGGATGTCGCGCAGGCCAGCCTCCATCGGGCTGTCGGCCCGGTTCCTGACCATGTTCAGCAGGCGCTGGAGCTGGGCCTCGGGCATGCGCCCGAGCAGCAGCGCGTGACGCACGTTGTCCAGCATGTCGAGCAGTTCGTGGCCGCGCTGGAGGCCCGCACTGCGGCCATCGGTGGCGTCGGGAAGTTCCTGCAGCGCCAGCAGCGCGTTGACGTCACTGACGGTCTGTGCCGGGCCGGCGCTGGAGGCGGCACGCGTGGCCTCGGAATCGTCGTGCAGGCGGAACACGTCACCACCGCCGCCGGCGCGGTTGGCGCGCTTCGGTCCCGTGGCGTTGCGGAGCTGTGCCGGCCCCTCGATCCGCATGGCTTCAGATATCCTCGTGCGACCCGTTACTCATCGATAAGCCGAGCATTGGCACCCAGCGTTAAGAAGCCGTGAAGAATTGGCCGCAAGCCGGCAAGTTTTGCCGACACGCGGACGTCCTTGCCGATCAGCGTCTCGCCCCACCCCTCTAAGTCATTGATGAAACTCACCAAATAGATGGCACGAAGCTGGCATCTGTTTGGGCCGTGAGGACCTCGATGACAGCAACCGTTACCCGATTTGCCGCTCGCTTCGCCGCCGCCATCGCGATGACCGCGACTCTCATGGCCGCCAGCGCGGCCGACGCCGCGACGTCCCGGATCAAGGATATCGTCGAGGTCGAGGGCATCCGCGACAACATCCTGATCGGCTATGGCCTAGTCGTCGGCCTCAATGGGACCGGCGACAGCCTGCGAAACGCGCCGTTCACCAAGCAAAGCCTGTCCAGCATGCTGGAGCGGCTCGGCGTGAACACGCGCGACGCCAACATCAACACCAAGAACGTCGCCGCCGTGATGGTCACCGCCGACCTGCCGCCGTTCGCGCGACAGGGCGTGCGCATCGACGTGTCGATCAGCGCACTGGGCGACTCCGCCAGCCTGCAGGGCGGCGTTCTGCTTGTGACGCCCCTGCTGGGCGCCGACGGCGAGGTCTACGCGGTGAGCCAAGGGCCGGTCGCGGTCGGCGGCTTCTCCGCCGGCGGCGATGCCGCCACCATCATCAAGGGCGTGCCCACGGTCGGCCGGATCTCGAATGGTGCCATCGTCGAGCGCGAG
>CAZVLI010000120.1:1537-8465 GCA_964627965.1 uncultured Rhodospirillales bacterium | reverse complement strand
CCCGGCCACCCACTAGGATACTGGCGCTGGGTGGCCGGGTGGGGGAGCGGGCCGGTGCAGACTGAATGCGAAACGCCCTACGGCCGCATGTGGAACAGCGACGGGCCGGTCTGGCGCAGCGGCGCGGCCAGGTTGGCGAACTCGCACAGCAGCGGCCGGGTGTCGCGCGGGTCGATGATTTCCTCGACCAGAAACGCCTCGGCCGTGCGAAACGGCGAGCGCACCCGGTTCAGCCGCGTCTCGATGTCATCGAGCAGGGCCTCGCGGTCATCGGCCGCTTCAAGATCGGCGCGATAGGCCGCCTCGATTCCGCCCTCCAGCGGCAGCGAACCCCAGTCGCCCGACGGCCAGGCGTAGCGATAGTGCAGCCGTCGGTGGTTCGAGTTCGCCGCGCCGGCGACGCCGAACGCCTTGCGGATCAGGATCGTGCACCACGGCACCGTCGCCTGATACACGCCGGCCAGTGCCCGCGCGCCGTGCCGGATCGTCGCCTGCTTCTCCGATTGCACGCCGATCAGGAAGCCGGGGCAATCGACCAGGTGCACCACCGGCAGGTGGAAGGTCTGCGCTAGGTCGACCATGCGCGTGACCTTCAGCGAGGTGTCGGCCGTCCAGCCGCCGCCGAAGTGGAACGGGTCGCTGGCCAGGATCGCCACCGGCCAGCCGTCGAGCCGCGCCAGGCCGGTGATGATCGACCGGCCCCAGCGCTTGCCGATCTCGAAGAACGAGCCCTTGTCGACCACCGCCTCGACGATCGGGCGCATCTTGTAGACCTTGCGCCGGTCCTTCGGCACCGCGCTGATCAAGAAGTCTTCCTTGCGGTTGGGATCGTCCTCGACCCGGCCGCGCGGCGGCAGGCCATCGACCGACGACGGCAGGTAGCTGAGGAACCTCGCGGTGTGCGCGAACGCCTCCTCCTCGCTCTCCACCACGTCGTCCACGGCGCCGTTCTTGGTGTGGATGTCGGCGCCGCCGAGCTCTTCCTTGGTGACTGGCTCGCCCAGCCGCGCCACCACCGGTGGGCCGGCGACGAACATCTGCGAGATGTCCTTCACCATCAGCGCGTAGTGACTGGTCGCCACCCGCGCCGCGCCCAGGCCGGCCACCGAACCCAGCGCCAGCGACACCACCGGCACCGCGCCCATGTTCGCCACCACCCAGTCCCAGCCCGGGTTCGCCGGCACGTAGGTCCGCCCGTCGGTCTCCAGCGACTTCACCGAACCGCCGCCGCCGGTGCCGTCGACCAGTCGCACGATCGGCAGCCGCAGCTCGTTCGCCATCTGCTCGGCGATCACCTGCTTTTCCCAGATCGAGGCGTCGGCCGCGCCGCCGCGCACCGTGAAATCGTCGCCGCCGATCACCACGTGGCGGCCGTCGATGCGTCCCCGCCCGCAGACGAAGTTGGACGCCTGCAACTTCACCAGGTTGCCGTCGCCGTCGTACTCCGCCTTGCCGGCGACGGCACCGACCTCGTGGAACGAGCCCTCGTCCAGCAGCCTGTCGACGCGTTCGCGGATGGTGAGCTTGCCGCCATCGTGCTGGCGCTTGATCTTGTCCGGCCCGCCCATCTCGGCGGCCATCTTCTCGCGCCTGCGCAACTCGTCGATTTCCGGCTGCCAGCTCATCGTCTTCCTCCCGCGTCGTTGCGCGGCAGTATGGCTGGCCGACTTGCGACACAGCAACGCACTTGCGCCACCGGCGCCGCGCGCCCAGCTACGATGAACACGTCATTTCATTTGCGAGTTGAGATCATGCATTACCCCGCCCCGTTCCGCGCCGCGCGCGCCGAAGACACCGCACGCATCGCCGAGCTGTTCGAGATTTCGTCCGACGGCGTCGCCAATTACGTCTGGAGCCTCCTGCAGGACGACTACCCCGGCCTGTCGCTGCTGGAGATCGGGGCAAGGCGTTATGCCCGCACCGACACCGACTTCAGCTTCGAGAACTGCGTCGTCGCGGAACACAACGGCGATGTCGTCGGCCTGCTGCACGCCTACGTGATGGACGGCGAACCGCTGCCGCTGGGGAGCGCCATGCCGGACCACGACGTCGCGGACGTCCCCGACGTGCTGCGTCCCTATGCCGCTCTGGAATGGCCCGGCAGCTACTACGTCTCTGGCGTGGCCCTGCTTCCCGACCACCGCAATCGTGGGCTCGGCAGCGGTTTCCTGAAGATCGCCGAGGCGGCGGCGCGCGCCAAGGGCTGCACCGTGCAGAGTCTGATCGTCTTCGAGCAGAACGAAGCGGCGCACCGGCTCTACAAGCGCCTCGGCTGGACCGAGGTGGCGCGCCGCGCGGTGGTACCGCACCCATTCATCCATTTCACCGGCGACGCGCTGCTGATGGTGAAACCGGTCGCCTGACCGGTTGCCCACGCGCGCGGGCCGGCGCTACCGTCAAACCAGGCGCGAGGGAGGAAGAGCCGATGCAACAGGACGTCCGAGGACTGGACGTGACCGCCGCCAATGCCGAGGCGGTCGCGCATTTCGACGCCACCGTGGCGGCCTATTGCGGCTTCCGGCGCGAGACCGGCGATCATCTGAAGGCGACCTTCGGCGCCGATCCGAAGATGCCGATGGCCAGCGTCCTGCGCGGCTACTTCATGAAGCTGTTCTCGGTCCCGGCGCTGGAACGCAAGGCGCGCGAGTCGCTCCATACCGCCGAGCACACCGTCGCCGAGACGGGCGCCAACGAGCGCGAGCGCCTGCACATGGCGGCGCTGGAAGCCTGGTGCGAGGGCGACTTCGAGACCACCGTCGCGCGCTTCGAGGACATCCTGATGCGCTGGCCGCGCGACATCCTGGCGTTGAAGCTCGCCACCTTCCTGCACTTCTACATGGGTGACGCCGCCAACCTGCGCGACTGCCCCGGCCGCGTGCTGAGCGCGTGGGACGAGAGCACGCCGGGCTTCGGCTTCGTCCTGGGCGTCCAGGCCTTCGGGCTGGAGGAAGCCGGCCACTATGCCGAGGCCGAGGCCGCCGGCCGCCGCGGCGTCGAGCTGAACCCGGCCGATGCCTGGGCCGGCCACGCCGTCTGCCACGTGATGGAGATGCAGGGCCGGCACAAGGAAGGCATCGACTGGGTCGACGGGCTGCAGGACCACTGGCGGCCGCTCAACAACTTCGTCAACCACGTCTGGTGGCACCGCGCGCTCTGCTACCAGGAGCTGGGCCAGTACGACCAGGTGCTGAAGCTCTACGACGAGGAGTTCCGCAAGGACCTCTCCGACGAGTATCTCGACATCTGCAACGCCGTGGCGATGCTCTGGCGGCTGGAGGATCGCGGCGTCGATGTCGGCGACCGCTGGGCCGAGCTGGCCGAGCAGTCCGCGCGGCGCCTGGACGACCATCTCATGGTCTTCGCCGACGCCCACTTCATGATGGCGCTGGCTGCCGGCGGCAGCGCCGAGGACGTCGACCGCATGCTGAGCTCGATGCGCCAGGCGTCGGTCAGCGACGCCACCGAGGCGCGCGTCGCCGCTCAGGTCGGACTGCCGCTGGCGGAAGCCATCGTCGCCTACCGCGCCGGCCGCTACGACGAGGTCGTCGAGACGCTGCTGCCGCTGCGTTACGAGTTGCGCAAGGTCGGCGGCAGCCACGCCCAGCGCGACGTGTTCCAGCAGATGCTGGTCGAGGCGGCATTGAAGGCCGGCCGCTTCGCCGAGGCCCGCGCGCTGCTGTCCGAACGCACCGCCTGGCGTCCGAACAACGCCACCGCGTGGTCCAACCTCGCCACCGCGCTGAAGGGCCTGAACGACGACGCCGGCGCCAGCGCCGCGACCGCGAAGGCAGAGGCGGCCCGAGCCGCCTAGATGCTGGGCGAGGCCGAACGCGGCTTCCTGGAGCGGCAACGCGTCGGCCACCTCGCCACCGCTGACGAGAACGCCACGCCGCACGTCGTGCCGGTCTGCTACGCACTGGCCGAAACAAGCCTGTACATCGCCATAGACGGCAAGCCGAAGTCCGGCCGCAAGCTCAGGCGCCTCGCGAACATCGAGGCCAATCCGCAAGTCTCGGTGGTGGTCGATCGCTACGACGACGACTGGCGCCGGCTCGGCTGGGTCATGCTGCACGGACGTGGCGACATCCTGCACGCTGGCGACGAACGCGAGCGTGCGTTGGCATTGCTGTGCGAGCGCTACTCGCAGTATCGCGACATGGCCTTCGACGGCCTGCCGACCATCGCGGTCCGGATCGCACAAACAACCAGCTGGGGCGACCTGTGCTAGTCGCCGCGAAGCGACGGTCCGTGCAGCAAGATCAGCGAGAACATGTTCACGACCCTTCACGCCGACATCGGCGCCGTCGGTCCCGGCTCTTGCCCTGGCAAGGATTCCGGCGGACGCCCGGGCTCGCAGGCGCCGCCGATGTGCCGTAGCGTGGACCCGGTTACGTCGGAGGGAACGCCATGACCGCGACTTGTCTGCTGATCGTCACCGCCGAGGTGGACGCCGAGGTCGAGGCCGACTGGAACCGCTGGTACGACGAGGTTCATCTTCCGGACGCGCTCGCCTGTCCCGGCGTGCTCAGCGGCCAACGATACGTGACCGCCCGGCCGCTGGTGGAATCCGACCGCGGCGCGCGCAACCAGCGCGACGCCCGTCTCTACACCACCGTCTACGAACTGGCCGGGCCAGAGGCGGTCGAGACCCCGGAATTCGCCGCCATGCGTGGTTGGGAAAAGTTCGCGCCGCGAGTCCGCTCCGAGACCCGCGTCGTCATCACCGTCTAGACCTCGGCTTGGCCGTAGTACAGCGACTGGGTGTGGCGCGCCTCGGCGAAGAACAGCCAGCGTTCGACCAGCAGGCCGGCCGCCATCGCCGCCACCGCGACCAGCAACGCCAGCGCCGGCACCACGTAGACCGCCACGATGGCCAGTGCCAGCGGCACCGCGAAGCCGATCAGATGCGACAGCCGCCGCAGCTTCGTGGCGTGCTTCCGCGCGACCTGGAAGCCCATTTCCTTCTGCAGGTAGTTCGGCTCGGTGTGCGGCGGCTCCACCAGGCTGACCTTGCCGAAGCGACCCAGGCCAGTCGCGCTCTCGATGGTGGCACGCGGCCTCTGGTTGTCGATGTAGGACCAGTAGGCAGCCTTGGAGGCCCACGACGCGAAGCCGGTGATCAGCGCGATGCCGAGCGGCCAGGTCAGGCCCGCGCCGCCGAACAGCGCCGCCAGCAGGCTCGCCAGCATCGCGCCGGACGCCAGTGACAGCAGCTGGTAGATCGGCACCGTCCAGCCGTTGTTCCAGCGCGGAATGGCCTTCAACGTCGCGTAGATCTTGCCGGTGCACCAGACCGTCACGAACGCGCCGACCGCGCTGAGCACACCCATCAGACCCCAGAAGCCGTCGGTTCGTTCCAGGAACACCCAGCCGATGAAGAACAGCCCCGCGGGGACGTAGGTCGCCACCGCCGCCACACCCTCGCGGCTGAGCCACGACGAGCGCCCTTGCGACATCGCGCGCCAGGCCCGTTCTGGATGGCCGAGATGGAACGTCGAGGACAGCAGCCCGAAGGTAACTAGGCCCAGCGCCAGCACCAGGCCCGACAACCCGAACCAGCGATCGGTCGGCAGCAGCCGCAGCGGCGCGCCGATGCCGAGCAGCACCAGCAGCCCATAGCCCGCGCCCGGTGCGGTGGTGAAGAAGATGACGGAATAGGCCGGATGCATCGTCGGCTCAGCGCGACAGCAGCTTGTCGACCCAACCGAGGAAGCCGCCCTCGGCGGTCGGCAGCTCGGCCGTCGCCGCTTCGGAGCGCTTCGGGCGCGGCGGCAGGTACTTGTTCGTCGGCTGGCAGCCGAGCTCCGGCATCAGGTCCATACCCTCGCGTTCGGCCGTCAGCCGCGACACGTTGGAGTTCGGATCGTTGAAGTCGCCGAAGTGCCGCGCCGAGGCCGGGCAGGTCGCGACGCAGGCCGGCACGCGATCGGCCTCGTCCAGGTTCTCGTTGTAGATGCGGTCGACGCACAGCGTGCACTTCTTCATCACGCCGGTCATGCCGTCATACTCGCGCGCGCCGTACGGGCAGGCCCACGAGCACAGCTTGCAGCCGATGCACTTGTCCTCCTGCACCAGCACAATGCCATCCTCTTCGCGCTTGTAGGAGGCGCCGGTCGGGCAGACCGTGACGCACGGCGCGTCCTCGCAGTGCAGGCAGGATTTCGGGAAGTGCACCGTGCGGCCGTCACCCGTCTCGGGCGTCGCTTCGAATCCGTGGATTCGGTTCAGCCACACGCCGGCCGGCTCGGCACCGTAGGGGTCGGGGTCCGACAGCGGCGCCGGGTAGCCACCGGTGTTCCATTCCTTGCAATTCACCGCGCAGGCGTGACAGCCGACGCAGGTGTCGAGGTCGATCACCAGGCCGAGGCGCTTGGCCGGCGGCGTCTTCGGCAGCGAGGTCATTTGCGGCGCCCGTATTGCAGCGTGTCCGGCGCCGGCGACATGCCGGGCGGCCGCTTCAGCGTGGCGAATTGCGGCGCACTCTCGCCCTGCTCGGTGACGCCGGCCTTGCGGACGCGGACGCGCAGGTCGTACCAGGCCGCCTGCCCGGTCACGGGATCGGCGTTGGCATAGCTGGTGTCGGACTGCAGGTCGTCGATCAGATGGTTCAACAGGAACCCGCGTTTCGACTCCGGCGCCCCGTCGCCCAGGTTCCAGGCACCCGCGCGCTTGCCGATCGCGTTCCAGGTCCACACCGTGTGCTCGTTCACGCCGTCCATCAGGCGTGCCTGGGCCTTCACCTGCCCCTTGCGGCTCTCGACCCAGACCCAGTCGTCGTCGGCGATGTCGAGCTTCGCCGCCAGCTTGCGCGAGATGTAGAGCCGGTTGGCGGTGTGGATCTGCCGCAGCCACGCGTTCTGCGAGCCCCAGGCGTGGTACATCGCCATCGGCCGCTGCGTCACGGCGTGCAAGGGGAAGTCCTCCCCTG
>CAZVLI010000120.1:0-1527 GCA_964627965.1 uncultured Rhodospirillales bacterium | reverse complement strand
TCAAACGGCGCGTACCAGATCGGCAGCGGGTCGAAGTAAGTCTTCACCCGCTCGCGCAGGTGGTCCGGCGGCTGGATGTCGCCATGCCCCTCCGCCGCGCGGCGGAAGCGCTGCATCGGTTCCGAGTAGAGTTGCAACGTGATGCGCTCGGCATGATCGACGAAGCCGAGCGCCGCCGCCCAGTCGAGATAACCCTGGTTGGCGTAGCGGTAGTAGCGCTGCCCCGGCGCCAGTTCCATCCGCCAGTGACAGTCGTTCTCGATGTAGGCGTCGAGCTGGTTCGAATTCGGCGAACCGACGCCCTGCTTCGACCCGTCGTGGCCGCGCCAACCGGCGAGCGATCCGACGCCCGGCTTGCGCTCGTGGCCGACGAGATAGTCGGCATAGCCGTTCGGGTAACGCGGTTGCCCTTCGTCATCGACCAGCCCCGGCAGGCCGAGGCGCGCGCCAAGGTCGATCAGCACGTCCTGGAACGGCCGCACGTCGCGGTCCGGCGTCGCCATCGGCTGCCGGATCGCATCCGCCACGCCATCGGCATCCGAAATCGGCCGGTCCAGCAGCGAGATGCAGTCCCAGCGCTCCAGGTAGGTCGTATCCGGCAGGACCAGGTCGGCATAGGCGACCATCTCGGAGAAGTAGGCGTCGGAGTAGATGATGCGCGGGATCTTGTAGCCGCCGTCGTCGTCCTTGGCGGTCAGCATGTCGATGGTCCCGGCGCTGTTCATCGCCGAGTTCCAGGCCATGTTGGCCATGTACATGAACAGCGTGTCGATCTTGTAGGGATCGCCGCGCATCGCATTGCCGATGACGCTGTGCATCATGCCGTGCGCGGACAGCGGCGCTTCCCAGGAGAAGGCGTGGTCGATGCGCTGCGGCCCGCCGTCCTCCGCCAGGATCAGGTCTTCCGGCCCGGCGGTGAAGCCCAGCGGCGGTCCCGGCATCGGCTGGCCCGGCGCAAGCTGGTCCGGCTTACCGGCCGGCTTCGGCCCCGGCGGCGCCGGCCGCGGGAAGGGCGGCTTGTAGCGGAACGAACCGGGGCGGTCGACCGCGCCCAGCAGCATCTGGAGCAGGTGCAGCGCGCGGCAGGTGTGGAAGCCGTTGACGTGCGCGGAGATACCGCGCATCGCGTGGATCGACACCGGCCGGCCGACCATGCGCTCGTGCTTGCGGCCGTGCGTGTCGGTCCAGGACTGCTCGATGGTGACGTCGCTGTCGAAGGCGGCGGCGGCCAGTTCCGCGGCGATGCGCTTGATCGTCGCCGCCGGCACGCCGGCCCGCTCGGCCACCGCATCGGGCGCGTACTGCGCGTCGAGATAGCGTTCGGCCATGATCTCGAAGGCCGGCCGCGCGATGCGCCCGTCGGGCAGGGTGAAGCGGCCCTTCGGCGCCGGTTGCACGTCCGCGCCGCCGGCCGGTTGTGCGCTGTCCGTCGCGCGGTCCCAGCACAGCGGCTTGCCGTCGCCGTCGCGCGCGACCAGGCCATCGTCGTCCAGCACCAGCCAGCCGGCATTGGTGTGGTCGAGCAAC
>CAZVLI010000119.1:0-8491 GCA_964627965.1 uncultured Rhodospirillales bacterium | reverse complement strand
CCTTCCAGGGCACCGAGGTGCACTTGGCGAGGATGGTGATGCCGCGTTCGCGCTCCAGGTCGTTGGAGTCCATCACGCGCTCGGCCATGTTCTGGTTCGCCCGCACCGTGCCGGACTGGCGGAACAGTGCGTCGACAAGAGTGGTCTTGCCGTGATCGACGTGCGCGATGATCGCGATGTTGCGGATCGACATCGTTTGAAAACTCGGGATTCTGGGGGCGCCGGGCGCTCACATGCGGCAGCGACGGGCAAATGTCAATCTCGGTCGGCGGGCGCTAGGCTGGATGGATGATCCCGCGCTGTCTTCTCACGCTCATGTTCGCGCTTGTCAGCGCCGTCGCGGCGGCGGCGGAGCGGACCGAACTGACGGTCCCCGGTCGCTCGGCCGAAGAGGCGCGGGCGGTCGAGCTGTTCATCGAGACGCCGCGTGGCGGTGGGCCGCGTCCCGCGATTTTGCTGGTGCATGGCGAGCAGGAACGGGTGCGGTCCGGTGGCAAGGTCTACGACGACAATAGTCGACTGGCGCGTCTCGCCAGGCGTGGCTACGTCGCGGCGGCGGTCTCGCAGCCTGGCTTCGGCGGTTCAGACGGACCGCCGGACTATGCCGGCCCCCGGACGCAAGCCGCGATCGAACTGGCGCTGGCGCACCTTCGAGGGCTGAAGGCGGTCGACCCTGCGCGCGTGGCGATCTACGGCATCGGCAGGGGCGCGACGGCGGCGGCGATGGTCGCGTCGCGTGATCCTACGCTTGCTGCCGTGGTCCTGGTAGCAGGCATCTACGATCTCGCGGCGGCGATGCCGAGCGGCGATCCGCGCCAGGACGACGCCGTCGCCCGTGAAGCCGGGCTGTCGCTCGGCGCCTACGCGCTGCGTTCGGCCCTGCGCCACACCACACGCTACCGGCCACGCACGCTGCTGCTGCACGGTCGCTACGACGCGCGTTCGCCGCTGCGGCAGGCGACGGCCATGGCCGCGACGTTACGCAAGCGCAAGGTGGCGGTGGAACTGAAGCTCTTCGACGAGGACCATCGCATTCCGGCCGTCGACCAGTGGGAAGCGATCTACGCCTTCCTCGGGATCGCGCGCTGACGCGCTACTCGCGCCACCAGGTATCGATCTGGTAACCGTAGGCGGCGGTGTAGGCGGGCCAGGCCAGGCCCTTCCACACGGCGAGGCGGTCGCCCGGCTGGTGGAACATCGGCACCACGTAGTTGCCCCATCGCAGCACGCGGTCGAGCGCGTGGCAGGCGGCGACCAGTTCCTCGCGGGTTCGCGCCGCGACAAGGCGGGCGATCATGGCGTCGACGACGCGGCTCCTGATGCCGGGATAGTTGCGCGAGCCTTCCTGATCGGCGGCGGCGGACGACCAGTAGAACGCCTGTTCCGTGCCCGGCGATAGCGAGGCGCCCCAGTCGTGGAACACGGCGTCGAAGTCGAAGCGGGCGCGCCGCTCGGCATACTGAGCGGAGTCGACCAGCCGCACCGCGACCTCGACGCCAAGCCGCTTCAGGTTGCGTTGCAGGTGCAGCGCCAGCTTCTCCTGCAGCCGGTCGGTGACCATGATCTCGAACGCAAGCGATTGGCCGTCACGGGTCGCGGCGCCATTCTCGATCCGCCAGCCGGCGCCGCGCAGCAGCTGCTGCGCCTTGCGCAGGTTGTCGCGCATCGCCGCTCGGCTGCCGCCGTCGGGCAGGACGTGGGGGACGGTGAAGAGTTCGTCCGGCAAGGTGCCGCGATACGGGGCCAGCAGGTCGAGTTCGGCGTCGGTGGGCGGCCAGGGTGCCTCCAACTCGCTGCCGGCGAAGAAACTGGCGCTGCGGGCGTAGGCCCCGAAGAACAGCGTGCGGTTCAGCCACGCGAAATCGAAGCTGTGCGTCACGGCGCGGCGGACCCGGCTGTCGTCGAACGGCGGGCGGCGCAGGTTCAACGCCAGCCCGAACATGCCGGCCGGCGAGCGATTGTCGAACTGCACCAGGCGAATGTCGCCGGCGGCGGTGGCCGGCACGTCGTAGGCCTTCTCCCAGCGTTGCGGATCTGTCTCCAGCCGCACGTCGTAGGCGCCGGCCAGGAAGCCGGTCATCGCCGCGTCGTCGTCGCGGTAGTAGTCGAAGCGCAGCTCGTCGAAATTGTGCCGCCCGCGATAGGCCGGCACGTCGTCGGTCCAGTGCGGCCGTTGCCGGCGATAGACGATGGACCGGCCGGCATCGACCTCGGCGGCCTTGTAGGGGCCGCTGGTGAGCAGCGGGTCGAGGGTCACGCGGTCGAAGGTCCGGCCCTCGAAGCCGGCCGCCGAGACGATCGGCATCAGCGCCAGTAGCAGCGGCAGCTCGCGGTTGCCGGGCTGCAGCGTGAAGCGCACCGAGCGCGGCCCGACGACCGTGGCCTCGTCGACCTGGCCGTAGTAGGTGCGGTGGTTCGGCCGGCCCCAGCGGCGCAGCGTGCGGTATGAGAACAGCAGGTCGTTGACGGTGACCTCGCTGCCGTCGTGGAACTTGGCGGCCGGGTTCAGGCGGAAGGTGACGGAGAGACGCTCCGCGTCGGTTTCCACGTCCTCGGCCAGGCCGGCGTAGAGCGTGAACGGCTCGTCCCAGTTGCGCACCAGCAGGCTCTGGTAGGTGAAGCCGAGACCGGCCGCTGGGCGCCCCCGTGTGATGAACGGGTTCAGGCTGTCGAATCCGCCGGTATGCGCCAGCCGCAAGGTGCCGCCCTGCGGCGCGTCGGGATCGGCGTGCGGGAAATGGGCGAAGCCGGGGGGTAGCGCCGGTTCGCCGTGCATGGCGATGGCAGGGTCCGCCTGCGCCGGCGCGGCGGCCAGACCGAGGCAAACGAGGGCCGCGGCGAAGCGGCGATCAATCAAGGGCTGAGCGCCGGACCGTCGCATCAGCGCGCTTCACCACGTCCGGCTGGAGCTTGGTGCCCAGGCCGGGGCCGTCGGGCGCGCGGATCATGCCGTTTTCCAGCGGCGGCAGCTCGGTGACCAGTTCGCGATACCAGTCGAAGTAGGCGGCGCGCACCATCTCCTGTACCGGGCAGTTGGTGGCGTTCAGCGACAGGTGTACCGACGCGGTGAGCGAGATCGGGCCAGTGCAGTCGTGCGTCACCACTGGCAGGTGCCAGCCTTCCGCCATCGCGGCAATTTTGCGCGCCTCGGTCAGGCCGCCGCACCAGCCGATATCGAACATCACGTAGCCGACCGCGTTCATCTCCAGCAGCTGGCGGAAGGCGCCGCGCCCGGCCAGCGTCTCCGAGGCGGTCACGGGAATGCGCGTCGACCGCGCGTACTCGGCGAGGCTGCCGAGGCTGTCCATCTTGATCGGGTCCTCGAACCAGAAGGGTTCGAACTCCTCCAGCGCGCGGGCAATGCGTTTGGCGGCGGTCAGGCCCCACATCGAGTGCAGCTCGACCATGATGTCCATCTTGTCGCCGACGGCGTTGCGGATCTTCTCGAACGGCTCCAGCGCCTGGCGCAGTTCCGGTCCGGAGATGGTCAGGCCGTCGTTGGCCTCGGCTGCGAAATCGAAGGGCCAGATCTTCATCGCCGTGATGCCCATGTCGAGCAGCGAGTGGGCCAGTTCGTCGGCACGTTCGAGGAAGCCTTGCAGGTCCTCGTAGGGCTTGTCGGAGACGCTATCGAGGGCGAAGGACTCGGTCGACTGGCGCTTTACCTTGCGCACGTATTCGTAGCCGGCGCAGGTGTTGTAGACGCGGATCGCGTCGCGGCTGGCGCCGCCGAGGAGCTGGTGGATCGGCTGGTTGGTGGCCTGGCCCCAGATGTCCCACAGCGCGATGTCGACGCAGCTATTGCCGCGCGTCTCCGCCGATGTCGCGCCGAAGCCGAGATAGCCGATCAGGTTGCGGCTGTGCCGGTCGACCAGCAGCGGGTTCTTGCCCAGCAGGTAGGGCGCGACGACGTCGTGGATGTGCGCCTCGGCCGCCGCGACGCCATAGAAGACCTCGCCCAGCCCGACCAGCCCTTCGTCGGTATGTACCTGCGCCCACAGCAGGTTGGGGAAGTCGTCCAACCGGACGGTCTCGATCGCCGTGACCTTCATGGTCTTCGCTCCTGCGCGGAATCAGCAGCAGTGTAGCGGGTGTTCGACGGTGGCGTGGAGGGCGGCCGGGCTTTACGGCCGATGGTGGTGCCTAGTCCTCGAAACCGACGAAGACGGTCGCCTCCTCGACGCTCTTGCGCTCCGACACGACGGCGTTCGCCGGGAAGGTCTCATCGGGCCAGCCGAGCGCGATGCTCTTCATGATGACCTGATCGTCGGCGATGCCGGCATGTTCCCGCACAACGGGCGATTGCATAATGCCCTGGCTGTTGATCACGGTGCCGAGGCCGCGCGACCACGCGGCGTTCACCAGTGCCGTCGCCACGGCGCCGCAGTCGAAGGGCGTATCGTCGCTGTCCTGCAGCACGCGGTCGTAGGTGACGATGATGCAGACCGGCGCGTCGAACTGGCGGAAGCCGCGCAGCACCCAGTCCTGGCGACCTTCCTTGTCCTCGCGGGCGATACCCATGGCCGAGAACAGTTGCTTGGCGACGCCGATCTGCCGCTCGCGGTGCTTGCCGGCAAAGGGCTCACCGATGCGGAACTCGCGCGAATGCGGGACGCCCGCGAGGTTGCGCTCGGTATTGCCGGCGCGAATACGGTCCAACGGTTCGCCGGTGATGACGTAGAAGCTCCAGGGCTGGGTGTTCATCGACGACGGCGCCCGCATCGCCAGGGCGATGATCTCCTTGATCAAGGCCCTCGGCACCGGATCGGGCTTGTAGCCGCGGATGCTGCGGCGGTTGAGTATCACCTCGTCGAACTGCATCGGTCGTCCCTGAGAATGTTTGGTCGGCCGTACGTAGCCGCCGTCACGCTCGAAGGCAATCGATCCGGGCGGCGGAGATATTGCCTCCCTGGTGCGGGCTCGGCATCCGGCAGGATTGCCGTCGAAGTGTCGGGATATTTGACGGTTCTGATCGGGCCGACTGGGCGATCTGCGGTAAGGCACTGAGAAATCAGGCTAAAAAGTATGGCCCTGCATTTGCTTGTGGTGCTGTTGTTGGAAGAATGACCCTCGCCGGCATGCCGCCGGGCCTCGTGGCGGCGGCGGGATCAAGAAGGGCTGTTGAGAAGGGGAAGTAGTCGGGCGGCGGTTACCGCGGGCGCCATTGTGGTCTTTCGGTTTCTGGCCTCTTTTCTGCGCACGCAGCGCGCTTCAAGCATGGTTTTTCGTTCTCGGTGACGAGCGTGGGCGCTTTCGGCGTCTTCGAGGTTCGTCGCCGATCGATGCCTTGACGGAGAAGAAGACCATGAGTCTCAGACGCATCGCAGTTTCGGTTTTGGGTTTTCTGCTACTGGCGATGGCCTCGCCGTCGAACGCAGCCCAGTTGCGCGTCGACATCACGGGCGCCTTCACGGCGACCTCGTCGCTTGGCGGCGTCGCCTTCGGCGACGTGCAGCCCTACAGCATCACCGGCATCATCGATGCGGGCGATGATCGGGATACCTTCACGAACACCGGCACGTTTCTGTTTCTGCAGTCGACACTGGTGATCGAAGGCGTCGCGACACTCGAGTTCGGCGCCGACAGCGGCCTCATCGTTGAGCTCAACGAACAGGATATCTTGTGGGGGAACCTACGCGGCAGCCTGCTCGGGCTCGACGATAACCCGGACGGTTTCGGCCTTCAGACGGACACGACCGTTCTGTTCGCCGATATCCCGGGTTTCGATGTCAACAATCCCACCCCCCTCGTGGTCCCGCTCGATGTCGGCGAAGGCGGCACCCTCAGCGGCGAGCTGGCGACCTCCAGCGGACTTCTCGTGGTCACGGGCAGTGGCATCCTGACCCAGAGCGCGTCTCTCACGGCGATCCCCGCCCCGGCCTCGTTGCCGCTGCTCGCCGCGGGGCTGGGTGCGTTGGGTTTCTTTTCCTGGCGGCGCGGACGAAAGGCCGCCGCCTAGTCGCCGTCGACGTGTGCGACGATGTGGTGACCTTTGACCGCATCTTCGCGCGGTCGCATGTGACGGGCCGTTCGCTTGGCGAACGGCCCGATCAAACGATAAAGGCGCGGACGGTGTGTCGCGCCGCTGACACCTAATCGAGGGGAAGACAGTCAAATGAAACAGATGGTGATGGGTATTGCGCTGGCCATTGTTGGCTTGCTCGGCGCGGCTCCCGCGAACGCGCTGGTGACGTGGGAGTTCACTTCCACCGGCAGCTTCAATTCAGCCACGCTCGATGGCTTCATCACCATCGACGACAGCCATGCGGCCTTCGGCCCTAACGGCTCGTGCACGAACTTCAACGGCTGCCTGACGGATTATTCCTTCACGTTGAGTAGCACTGGCAACGTCTGGAACAGCGCTGACACGGACCCGGGCACTTCTTTGACTCTTTTCTTTGGCGCGACGACACAACCGGATGACTTGGACAGCTTCGATGTATTCGGCTTCGAGGATCGAGTTGCCCCGGTGGGAAACAACGCACTACTGGAAATCTGCTGCAGTCCCAACGGTTCGATCGGCGCTGTTGTCGACAATGCGCTCAGGTACAGTTCGTTCGATGGAACGTTCACGGTGGTGCCGGAGCCGGTAGCGGGTGGTCTGCTCGCTCTCGGGATGGCGGGCCTCGCCGTGTCTCGGCGGCGCAGGCGGCGCACCGATAGTCATTCCAGGTAGACGGAACGCGCGGCGATGTCGCGCTTCTGCCGACGCCACGACGCGAGAGCAGCCACGCGACAACGACTCCTCATCGATTCAAGCGTTGCTGTCGATCCGGCAGTGATTGTGGCGTGTCGTGCCCGGGGTCGATCCGGGCATCGCCGCGTGGCGGCTCGCCTCAGCTCCCGTCGGGCAGCATCATCACCAGGGCGTTGGGGACGTAGTCGGCGATGCCCCAGTCGGCCAGCAGTTCCTTGACGACGACCTGAAGCGAGCGCTGGCGCTCGGTATCGATTTCGACCGCGACGCTCATGCCGGCGCGCAGCTTCTCGATCTCGCCGTTGTCGACCAGATGCAGGCGGACGGGCAGGCGCTGCACCACCTTCACCCAGTTGCCGGACGCGTTCTGCGGCGGCAGCAGCGCAAACTCGGCGCCGGTCGCCGGGCTAAGGCTCGCGACCGCGGCCTCGTAGGTAATATCGGGCTGGGCGTCGGCGACCAGCGTCGCCTTCTGGCCCGGCACGATGTGGGTGAGCTGGGTTTCCTTGAGGTTGGCCTCGATCCAGATCGCGTCGCGCTCGATGATGGCGAAGAGCGGCTTGCCCTCCTCGACATACTCGCCGATCTGCAGCGAGATGTTGGAGACGATGCCGTCGGCCGGCGCGAAGACGTTGGTGTGGTCGACGTCGAGCTGGGCCCGCTCCAGCATCGCCAGCGCCTGCTGGAATTTCGGATGCGACTCCGGCGTCAGGTTCGGATCGCCGCCGAGCTCGGCCAGCACCATGCGGTTGCGCTCGCGCATCGTGGCCAGCTCGCGCTTGGCGATCTCCAGGTTGTTCTCGGCCTCGTCGAGCCGGGCCTGGGTCGAGACGCCGCGCGTGTTCAACGCCGACTGGCGATCGAATTCGCGCTGCATGTAGGTGATGCGTTGCTGCGCCTCGCGCACCTCCTGGAGCCCGGTGCGGTATTCCGCCTTCATCGCCTCGATCTCGGCCTTGGCGTTGCCGAGCGTGGCGCGCGCGCCGGTGACGGCGATCTCGAACTCGCGCGGGTCGATGCGGAACAGCAGCTGGTCCTTCTTCACCACCTGGTTCTCGACCACGTTGATCTCGATCACGCGACCGTCCAGGTCGGTGCTGATCGCCGCCAGGTTGGCCTTCACGTAGGCATTCTCGGTGGTGATGTAGCGCGAGCTTTCCGCCCAGATCGAGGCGCCGTAGAGCAGCGCCACCAGCGGCACGCCGATCAGCAGGATCGGCCGCAGCAAGCCGCGCATCAGGAAGCGGAAGACATTGCGCAGGCGCCAGCGCAGCACGTGCAGCGGCCCGGGCTGCGCGCGGCGGCGCGGCGGCGGGCTCTCCACGGTCTCCGGGCGCGGCGCCTCGGTGGTCTCGGGGCGGGGTTTGTCCGCGGTGGGGGTATTCGGGCGGTCGTCCACGGTGGTCTTGCCTACTTACCGCCGTCTGCGGCGGCGGCGCCGTTCTGGTTCTCCAGTTCGGTCGCCAGGTTGTTCTTGATCCGATCGAGATAGCCGATCAGCACGTCATTCTCCGCTTCCGACATGCCGTCGAAGGCGACGCCCCGGACGGTGGCGGCGCGGGCGCGCATCGTGCGCATCAGGGGCTCGACTTCGCCGGTGAGATAGACCCGCTTGATGCGGCGGTCGGACGGGTCCGGCCGGCGCTCCAGCCAACCCTTTTCCTCCAGGCGGTCGAGCAGGCGGCCCAGCGAGGCGCGCTCGATGTCGAGAATCGCGGAAAACTCGGTCTGGGTGATGCCTTCGTTGAAGTAGAGGTGTGTCAGGACCCACCATTGCGAGCGCGTCAGCCCCAG
>CAZVLI010000118.1:0-8518 GCA_964627965.1 uncultured Rhodospirillales bacterium | reverse complement strand
TCCCATAAGAGACTTCAGCCATGAGCGATGCCAGCACCATCGATGACGATGGCGGCACTGCCCGGGCTGGCAAGATCGACGGTGGCGCCGGCACTGTCGCTGCCGAACACCAGATAGGCGCGGCCAGCCAAGCTGTTGTAGCCGACAGCGCCAATCAGCAGGTCATCGAGTCCGTCGCCGTTCACGTCCGCGACCGGCGCGACGACGCCGCCGCCGTAGGAGCCGAGCTCGCCCATGAGCACGACACCGTCGTTGGCGGTGAAGCTGGTGAGGTCGGTGTTGAAGTTGCCGTCAGTGCGGCCGTAGATCAGGTAAGCCTGTCCGGAATTGTCGGTCGCGTCGCGCGATACCCCGGGCGCGCCCAAGATGATGTCGTCGACACCGTCACCGTTGAAGTCGCCGACGACCGGTACCCCGGCGCCGATCCCGGCGCCGAGCGCATCGCCCGCACTGATTCCGTTGAAGATCAGGCCTTCGCCCGCGGCCAGGTTGGAGAGGTCGATCACGAGTCATCTCCCGGGTCTCGATACATGAGGCCTGCACCCGTGGCCGATCGGATGCAGGCCCGTACAGGGTGGCCGGCTACCCTGACATCGGATAGCCGGCTTCGTCAGCCGCCAACGAACAGACCCGCGCTGATGTCGGAGGCCTGCACGTCGGTCAGCAGCAGCGCCATGGTCGGGCTGTCGCCTTCGCTGGCGATGGTGATGCGCGCGCCGTCGTCGGTATCGGTGATGGCAAGGTCGGCGAAGGTGAAGCCGACGATCGAGAGCATGTCCTCGCCGATGTCGAAATCGCTGCCGACGTCGCTGCCCTGGAACTGGGCCGACTCGATGGTGTCGCTGTCGGCACCGCCGGTCAGCGTGTCGTTGGCCGGCCCGCCGCTGAGCAGGTCGTTGCCGCCGCCGCCGAAGATGATGTCGTTGCCCTGTTGCCCGCGCAGGATGTCGTCGCCGGGGCCGCCGAACAGGCTGTCGCCACCGCCCTGGCCGCGCAGCAGGTCGTCGCCGAGCCCGCCATCGAGCGAGTCGGTGCCGGAATTGCCGCCGAGCGTGTCGTTGTCGTCGCCGCCGAACAGCAGGTCGTTGTCGGCGCCGCCGAACAGGTTGTCGTTGCCGACGTCGCCGAGGATGTTGTCGATGCCGGGCTGCCCGCGCAGCACGTCGTCGTCGCCTTCGCCCATCAGGGAGTCGTTGCCCTGATTGCCGCGCAGCAGGTCGTTGCCGTCGCCGCCGAACAGGAAGTCGTCCCCGTTCTGGCCGAACCCGGTGTCATTGCCGGCGCCGCCGCCGATGCTGTCATTCTCGCTGCCGCCGGCCAGCAGGTCGTCGCCGGCCTCGCCCAGCAACGTGTCGTTGTCGCCGCCGCCGAACAGCGAGTCGTTGCCGTCGCCGCCGCTGAAATTGTCCGGCAGGAAGCCGCTCCTGAGCGAGTCGTTGCCGGCGGTCGGGCTGGCGTTCAGCGCGCCGTAGATCAGCGACGCGCGGCCCATGTTGCCGTTGGCGTCGGGTGAGCCGATCAGGATGTCGTTGATGCCGTCGCCGTTCACGTCGCCCGGCGCGCCGACATTGTAGCCCGTCCGGTCGCCCGCATTGGCGCCGTTGATCACCATGCCGTTGGCGGTCGGGATGTTCGACAGGTCGTCGAACACGTCGAAGAAATCGGCGACGAAGAAGTTGGTGTTGCCGAAGACCACGATGGCCTGGTTGTTGTTCGAGCCGACGATGACGTCGTCGATCCCGTCGCCGTTCACGTCGCCGGGCGAGGCCAGCGTGCGGCCGAACTGCTGGTTCGCGCCGGTGCCTTGGATCACCGCCTGGTTGCCGCTGATCGTGCTGTTGTTGATCGTCAGGGTGCCCGAGACGGCGTAGATGCCACCGCCATAGGCGCCGCCGTTGTTGGCCGACGGCGTGCCGACGATGACGTCGGCCATACCGTCGCCGTTGAAGTCGCCGGCGACCACGGCGGTGTTGCCGGAGATGGTCGAGTTGATGATCGAGACGCCGGCGCCGCCGAGCGTGCTGTCGTTGTAGATGCCGCCGCCGTTGAAGATGCCGCCGCCGAAGACGACGTTGGCGTTGGGCGAGTTGAAGCCGGTGCCGATGCCGATGTCGTCGGTGCCGTCGCCGTCGAAGTCGCCGACCGTGACGCTCTCGCCGATCCGGTCGTTGGCGTTGCCGCCGAACAGGTTGAAGCCGCGGTCGCCGAGATTGTTGGTGGCCGTGTTGCCGGAGATGGTCGACCCGAAGATCACCGAGGTCGCGCCGGTGTTGGTGTCGTTCTGGTCGTCGCCGGACGAGCCGATGATGATGTCGTCGAAGCCGTCGCCGTTGAGGTCGCCCGCGGCCACGAGGGCACCGCCGGTGAAGTCGCCGGCGTTGTAGCCGAACACGTTGAAGCCGGAAGTGCCGGGATTGTTCAGGTCGATCGGCGTGCCGGGCGCGACGCTGCCGCCGAACAGCACCGAGGCCGCGCCGGTGCTAGTATTGGTGTTGGTGGCGCCGATGATGATGTCGTCGACGCCGTCGTTGTTGACGTCGCCGGCGCTGACGAACACGCCGCCGGTGAAGCCGCCGTCGAACGGCGTGAAGATTTCCTGGTTGGCGCCGATGGTGGTGTCGAGCCCGCCGCTGCCGCCCATGATCACGTAGCCGCGGCCGGAGTTGGCGGTGGCATTGACCGTCGCGCCGGGCGCGCCAAGCAGGATGTCGCTGAAGCCGTCGCCGTTGATATCCGCGCCGCCGACACCGAAGCCGAGCAGCCCGCCGGCTTCCACGCCGTCGAAGTTCAGGCCCTGGTTGGCGCTCAGATTGCCGAGATCGATCATCACCCGTCCCCCTGTTAGGCCCTCAATGCCTCGGGCTGGCACATCTGACGCGCACCTTGCCCGTTAACCATAATGGTAGGCAAAACCCGGCGACGGATGCAACCGCACCCGCTTCACGGGCACGTGGGGGAGGGGAGAGAGCTACTCCTTGTAGCTCTCGTCCTCTTTGTCGAGCAGGCGCTTGAGGGCGTCGAAGTGGTGTTCGGCGTTCTTGCGGCCGCCGTAGAGCGGGTTGTTGTTGAAGCCCTCGACGGTCGCCTTCACCACCTCGTCGGACAGCACGTGCAACTCGCGCCCGGTCCACATGGCGTAGAGCTGTTGCTGCGCCACGCGCTCCAGGTAGTAGAGCTTGTCGTAGGCTTCCGCGACGGTCTCGCCGATGGTGAGCGCGCCGTGGTTGGCCATGATCATGACCTTGTGGTCGCCCATCAGGCCGACCAGCCGATGGCCCTCGGCCGGGTCCAGCGCCGGGCCCTTGTAGTCCATGTCGTAGGTCGTGGTCATCATCATGCCGACCTCGGTCTGGCCGATCGGCAGGATGCGCGGGTCCTTCAGCTTGGCGAGCGACGAGGCGAAGGGCATGTGCGTGTGCATCACGCAGCGCGCCGCCGGCACCTTTTCGTGGAGAGGCGCGTGGATGCAGTAGCTGGAACGCTCGATGATGCCGTCGCCGGCCCTCAGCTCGCCGTCGTAGCCGACCTCCATGAAGTCGCTCGCCTTGATCTCGGCCCAGTGCAGCCCGAACGGGATCTGGTAGTAGCGATCCTTCGTGCCCGGCACCTCCAGGGTCAGGTGGTTGAAGATGCCCTCGTTGAAGCCGTGCATCGCGGCCAGCCGGTGCGCGGCGGCGAGGTCCACGCGCGCCTGCCAGGCGGCGTCGGTCTGGGTGTTGTCGGTGGTACGCAGGCGCGACACGGTCATGGCGAGTTCCCTTCCTCAAGCGGATGCGCAAGCATGGCATAACGCCCGCACCAGAGGAAACGCTCATGAAGATCGACGACGTCAGCCTGACGATGTTCCGCTGGGACGACATCCCGGCGACGCGCTACGGCGGCCACGCCAGCACCTACTCGACCGACAGCAACCTCGGCCTGCTAACGATCCGCACCGCCGACGGGCTGGAGGGCCATGCCTTCCTCGGCAACTCGATGAGCCCGGCCGACCACGACGCGGCGACGCTGATCCGGGTGCTGAAACCCATCCTGATGGGGCAGGACGCGCGCGACCGTGAGCTGCTGTGGCAGCGCATGGTCAAGCGCGTGCGCCATTCGACGCTGCGCGCCATCGGCGCCTGCGACGTGGCGCTGTGGGATCTGGCGGCGAAGGCGTCCGGCCAGCCGCTCTACAAGCACCTCGGCGGCTATCGCGAGTCGATCCCGGCCTACGCGTCCTCGGCGGTGCTGGCCAGCCGCGAGGCTTATGCGGAGGAGGCGGTGCGCTACCGCGATGACGGCTGGGCCGCCTACAAGATCCACCCGCCCGGCCCGTGGCAGGAGGATATCGAGGTCTGCCGCGCGGTGCGCGAGGCGGTCGGGCCTGACTTCCAGGTGATGCTGGATTCGACCTGGTCCTACGTCTACGAGCACGCCATCAAGGTCGGCCGCGCCATCGAGGAGATGGGCTACTACTGGTTCGAGGATCCGCTGGCCGACGACGACCTGATGGGCTGCATGAAGCTGCGCCAGAAGCTCGACATTCCGTTGATGGCGACCGAATACTCGCCGGGCGGCTTCACCTCATACGTGCCATGGATCATCAACCAGGCGACCGACTACCTGCGCGGCGACGTGGCGGTGAAGGGCGGCATCACCGCGCTGCTGAAGACCGCGCACCTGGCCGAGGCCTTCGGCATGAACTACGAGGTCCACCACGGCGGCAATTCGCTGAACAACTGGGCCAACCTGCACGTGATCCTGGCGATCAAGAACACGCAGTGGTTCGAGGTGCTGCTGCCGGCCGGCGCCCAGAAGTACGGCATCATCGACGACATCGAGCCGGACGCGAACGGCCTGGTCTACGCCCCGACCGAGCCGGGCCTCGGCGCCAAGATCGACTTCGACCTGATCAAGTCGAAGACGATGGAGGTGTTGAAGTAGGTAACCGTCATTCCTGCGAAGGCAGGAATCCAGGCAGCGGTGGTCACGGGCACTGCCGTCGCCCGATGACCTCTGGATGCCAGCCTTCGCTGGCATGACGGCGGAGTGGGGGTTACGGCTCGATCCGGTAGAACCGCGCGGCGTTGCCGGCAAATAGCTTTTCGCGGTCGGCTTGCGATAGGTCGGCGGTGGCGCGTTTGAAGTTGATGTAGAGGTAGTCCCAGGAGCCGAACAGGCCGTCGACCGGGAAGTTCGAGGCGAACATGCAGCGGTCCGTGCCGAACATCCCGATCGTCTCGCGGATCAGCGGCGCGTTGGCCTCGTAGGTCCACGGCTCGCCGACGACGGTGAGGCCGGAGAGCTTCACGTAGACGTTCTCGCATGCCGCCAGCAGGCCCATGCCGCGCCGCCATTCCGCCAGCGAGGCTTCGTCGCGGTGCAGCGGGTAGCCGGTGTGGTTCAGCACGATCCGCATGGTCGGATGCACGCGGCAGACCTCGGCCGCCTCGGCCAGGTGCCACCACGGCACCCGCAGGTCCCAGGAGAGATCGTATTTCTCCAGCAGCGCCAGGCCGTCGATCCACTTCGGATCCTGCAGGCTGCGCGGCTCGCCACGGACCGACCCTTTTGGCTCGGCGGCGATCACCGGCTTGGTCCGGATGCCGCGTACCAGGGGAAACGCCTTGTGCGCCGCCAGGATCTCTTCCGAGTTCGGCTCGTCGACCCAGGCGTGCGCGACAATCGCGTTCGGCATGCCGTACTCGGCGGACACTCTCGTCAGCCACTCGGTCTCCGCCACCTGCTGCGCGCGGTCGCATTCGGCCTCGACGTGCACCGTGGCCACGACGTTGTGCAGCGCCGAGTCCCGCCGGTACTCGTCCGGCATGTACGGCCGCCAGATCGACGACGTGTCGCCGAGGTGGTGCTGCGAGCCGACCTTGCCGTGCCACGGATAGCGGATGCCGCTCGCCGGCCCGTTCCACAGATGGTGGTGGGCGTCGACGATGGGCAGCGGATCGAACGGGATCTTCTGTTCAGCCAAGCGCGCGCAAATCCTCCAGGGTCTTCTCCGGCTCCGGCCGGAAGCGGTAGTCGACGTCGACGTCCGCCGCCCGGATGATACCCGCCGTATCGACCACATAGCGACCCGGCACCGGCAGGGTCCAGCTCGCCTCGCCGTTGTAGGCCGGCAGGTCGATCTTCATCGCCGCGTACTCGCTGCGCAGCGGCTCTTCTACGGCGAAGCGCAGGCCGAGCTCGGCGGCGTAGTCGTTGCCCCGGTCGGTCAGCATGTGGAAGGCCAGCTCGTGTTTCGAGCGTAGCGTCCGGTTGTGCTCCGGCAATTGCGGAGTCAGCGCGACCAGCGTGGCGCCCAGCTTCTCGATCTCACCCAAGACTGCTTGTAAAGCGTACAGCTCTAGGTTGCAGTAGGGTCACCACACGCCGCGGAAAATGGTCAGGACCAGCGGGCCCCTGGCCAGCAGGTTGCCGGACCGCACCGTTTCGCCGGCCGCGTTCGGCAGCGCGAAGGCGGGGAAGGGATCGCCGACCTTCTTCGCCTTGTCGAGGATACCGCTGTCGCGCAATGCGCCTGTCGCGGCCTCCATGATCGCCTTTCGCTCCGGCGGTATGCGTCCGGCCGAGGCCTCGCGCTGCTTCGCCAGTCGTTCGGCTAGGGTCATTTTGGACTCCTTGTTCCAGTTTCGCGAAGGCTAGTTGCCTTCGCCCGAAGCGGCAAGCCGGTGTGGATCAACTTGTCGCGCGACGGTCGAAGCCGGGCGGTGCGTCGAGCTCGGGCCGTTCGGCCAGCATCCTTGCCCAGGCGTCGCGGCCGATGCGGTCCGCCTCGGCGACCAATGCCGGTTCGTCCATCGTCAGCACCTCGCCGTCGCGCATCAGCCATCGGCCGTCCACCAGCACGTCGCGCACGTCGCGACCCTGGCCCTGGTGCACGAAGCTGGAGACCACCCGCATCAGCGGCACGAGATGCGCCTGACGCAGCTCGACCATGATCAGGTCGGCGCGGTTGCCGGGCATCAGGCTGCCGCCGTCGTCGATACCGAGCGCCTTGTAACCGTTCGCCGTGGCCCAGCACAGCGCGGTCTCCGGCGTCGGCAGCCGCCCGTCCTGGCGCCGGATGCGCTCCATGAACAGGCCGGTGCGCATCACCTCGACCATGTCCTCGGCCATGTTGTCGCTGCCCATGGCGATGTTGGCGCCCGCACGCTCAAGGTCGTCGATGTTGGGCGACAGGCCACGCCGCGCGGCGATGGCGGAGTTGAAGGCGACGTGAGCGCCGGCTTTGCCGAACAGTTCCTCCTCGACCGGCGCCATGCAGCGGCAGTGCGCCGCGACCAGCCGGTCCGACAGGAAACCGACGTCGGCGAGATACTCGGTCGGCAGCTTGCCGCGCTGCCCGCGCACCGCCTCCACCTCGCCCCAGATCTGGTTCAGGTGGATGGTCGCCAGCGTGTCGAGTTCGTCCTGCAGCGCGCGCAGGTCTTGCAGCAGCGCCGGCGAGCACATGTCCGGCGCCCAGGCCGAGACGCCGACCTGGACGCGACCGTCCTCGGCGCCATGCCAGTCGGCGTGCAGGCGCCGGATGCGCTCGAGCCCGTCGGCGCCTGTCGCCGCGTCGACCACGAAGTCGCCGGGCAGGCCGATATTGGCGTTGGCGCGGTCGTGCGCTCGCTCGGTCAACGTGATGCGCAGGCCGGTCGCTGCCATTGCCTCGGCGTAGTCGGCAATGTGGTGGCTGTCCTCCATCACCGCCGTGGTGCCGCAGCGGATCGCCTCCAGCGCACCGAGTTCGCACATCACCCGCCGCTCGTCGACGCTGAGTGGCGGCAGCGGCAGGCCGGCCAGGCCGCCGGAGAACGGCGGCTTATGCGGTGGCGACAGGTCCTCGTAGACGCCGCGCGCGATGGTCATGTCGAAGTGCGTGTGCACGTTGGCGAAGCCGGGCATCACCGCCTTGCCGGTGCCGTCGATCCGCTCCGCGTCCGGGTAGCGCGACAGCAGGTCGGCCGAAGGGCCGATGTCGGCGACCCGTTCGCCGTCTATGGCGACGGCCGCGTCGAACAACACCCGGTCCTCGGCGTCGACCGTGACGATGGTGGTGTCATGGATCACGAACATGAGCTGTCTCCGGTGGTGGTTGTTAAGCGTAACGTCACGTTCACCAATTTCGTCGATAAACTGGCAGATGGACGGACTACACGCAGCCGGGGCAAGCGGCATGCTCCATAATCATGAGTTCGATCTGCTGTGCATCGGCAGCGGACCGGCGGGCCAGCGCGCGGCGGTACAGGCCGCCAAGCTGCGCAAGCGCGTCGCGTTGATCGAACGGGACATCGACATCGGCGGCGTGTGCCTGCACACCGGCACGATCCCGTCCAAGACCTTCCGCGAAGCGGTGCTGAACATGTCGTCCGGCACGCATCATGCGATGAACGGCCTCGCCAACGGCTCGGTCTATTCCGGATACGAGCGACCGACGGCGGACAAGTTGCTGTCGCGGGTCAGCGCCATCGTGCATTCCGAGGCGCGTATCCAGCAGGAGCAGCTGCGCCGCAACGGTGTGGACGTGATCCCG
>CAZVLI010000117.1:0-8523 GCA_964627965.1 uncultured Rhodospirillales bacterium | reverse complement strand
TCGGTGATGCCACGGCTGCGCCAGGTCGTGCAGGGACTGTTCGCCGCGATTCCGGCCATGGGGTCGGTGATCGTGCTGCTGACGCTGGTCTTCTACGTCTCCGCCGTGATGGCGACGAAGCTGTTCGGCGCCGCCTTCCCGGACTGGTTCGGCTCGGTCGGTGAGTCGCTCTACTCGCTGTTCCAGATCATGACGCTGGAATCCTGGTCGATGGGGATCGTCCGGCCGGTGATGACTCAGTTCCCCTATGCCTGGGCGTTCTTCGTGCCTTTCATCCTGGTGACCTCGTTCATCGTGCTGAACCTGTTCATCGCCATCATCGTCAACGCCATGCAGCACGCCGCCGACGAGCAGGCGGCCGAGCAGCGCGCAGACCTGGCGACCGAACTGACGCATTTGCGCGAGGACATCGCCGCCCTGCGCGAGGAACTCGGTCGACGCGACTAAGCGGCGGTTCGCTTACCTCGCAGGTCATTGTCCTGCGCACGGGCACCGACGATCCTGCGCGAACCAACGACATGGAGTGACCGATGGACCTCAGCCCGCTGCCCTTCGCCCAGCATCTCGGCCTGGAACTCGTGAGCGCCGAGAAGGATCGGATCGAGGCCCGCATGGAGGTTACCAAGGCGCATTGCACGCGGCCCGACATCCTGCACGGCGGCGCGGTGATGGCGCTGGCCGACACGGTGGGCGCGGTCGGCGCCGTGCTGAACCTGCCTGAGGGCGCCGGCACCACGACCATCGAAAGCAAGACCAACTTCTTCGCCGCCGTGCCGATGGGCGATACCGCAGTGGCCGAGAGCACGCCGCTGCACGTCGGTCGCACCACTCAGGTCTGGCAGACCCGAGTAACCCGCGCCAGCGACGGCCGCCTGGCAGCCATCGTCACGCAGACGCAGTTGGTATTGCAGAAGTAGCTCTCAACCTTCGTCGGTCGCCGCGCGCCAGTCGCCACCGGTCGCGACGGCGTCCATGTCGACCTCTTCCTCGCCCGGCACGCGGATGCGGGTGTAGCGGCCCTCGGGCGCGTCCAGCGGGATCGTCGCGTCCAGGCCCATCTTCGCGCCGAGGCCGTCGACGGTGGACGGATCGAGCTTCGAGCCCAGCGTGTTGCCGGCCACCAGCAGGTCGCGGTCGGCCTGGAACCGCGTCGCCACCGCCCACTCGACCTCGACGGGATCGTGGATGTCGACGTCCGGGTCGACCACGATCACCTGCTTGATGTCGTAGTGCGCGGCAAAGGCGCCCATGATCACGTTCTTCGCCTCGCCCTCGTTGCGCTTCCGGTACTTCACCGCGAGGTGGTAGCGCATCACCCCGCCGCGCCCGAGCCGCACGTCCATCACGCCGGGAAAGCTGCGCCGCAGATGCGCCAGGATCGTCGCCTCGCGCGGGATCGCGCCCAGAAGCAGGTGTTCGAGGCCACCGCCGACGATGGTGTGGAAGATCGGCCGCGTCCGCGTGGTGATCGCGTCGACCGCCATCACGTGCCGGTTGGCGCGCTCGCCGTAGTACTGCGGGAATTCGCCGAACGGCCCCTCCGGCTCCATCGCCTTGGCCAGGATGCGGCCCTCGATGACGATCTCGGCCTCGGCCGGCACGCGGACGTCGCTGGTCACGCACTTCGCGACCGGCAGCGGCCGGCCGTGCAACGCCCCGGCGATCTCCAGTTCGTCGTGGTCCAGCGGCACGATCGCCTGGCTGGCCAGCAGGGTCAGCGGGTCGACCCCGATCACCACGGCGACATGCAGGTCGTGGCCAGCTTCGGCCGCCATCTGGTGGTAGGCCAGCGTATGGCGCGGCAGCAGCAGCACGCCCATCCGGTCCGGTCCGGAGATCTGCAGCCGGTGGATCGAGACGTTCTGGATGCCGTTGATCGGATTGCGCGAGATCATCAGCCCGGCGGAGATGTAGGCGCCGCTGTCCAGCTCGTTGTGCGTCGGGATCGGCAGATCGGTGGTCAGGTCCGGCGACCGGTTCACCACCTGCTGGCACGGCGCGTCGGCGACCTCCTCGCTGGCCAGCGGGTTCAGCGACGCGTTCTCGAATCGCGTCAGCACCTCCGACGGCTCGACACCCATCGCGTCGGCGACCCAGGCCCGGTCCGACAGCAGCCCCGACACCACCGGCACCGCGTGCCCGTCCGGCTTCGGGAACAGCGTCGCCTTGCGCCCGTCGAAACGGTTGGCGATCGCCGCCACCTCGAACCGCAACGCCCGCCCCTCGCGCACCACCGCCAGCCGATCGCGCACGGCCAGATGATCGAGCCAGTCACGCAAGCTACCGGGCGTGGCGGGGCGGTTCGATGCGGTCATGTCGGCGGTGTCCTTCGGTAGCGGTGCACAATCATAGCCCAGGCTGGCAAGCCGACACGGCCGCTCGACACGAATGGTTAACGCTCATATGAGAAGTGTTGCGATAACACGTCTGTTTGCCCCAGCCACGAAGAGGGCCTCATGGGAAAGTACGTCGCCGAACTCGCGGTCGACATCGTTCCGGGCTTCGTTTCGTCGAACCCAGGGACGCTGGATAGCGATGGTGCGCTCGTGCCGGTCGGCGACGCCCTCGTGTTCGCGATCCGGCATTTCGACTACACCTGGGAAGAGCTTGAGCTCTACTTCGAGCCGGCGTTGATGCGGTTCGATGGCTCGACTGTGAGTGAGATCGAAGGCTTCCAAGATGTCGGAGACGAGAGCGGGTGGGTGGTCTACCAGGAGCAGCTCTTTTTCAGGGGCCACGACAATGAGATTGGGCAAACGGTCATCGTCTACGACGGTGAGAACCTGAGTGTTCCTGTCTCCGACATCCCGCTACTCCGGCCGAGCAACCTCGTGGAGTTGGACGGTGCCGTCTATTTCAATGCCGAGGCGGACGGCGTCGATGTCATCGCCAGGTTGCAGGATGGCGTGGCGATGGTCGTCGCCGAGCAAAATGGCCGCGCCTACAACAAGCTGTTGTGGGGCGAAGACCTCTTCTTCTTTGATCTGACCGAGGACGACAGTATCGAGCTGTTCCGTTCCGACGGCGACGAAGTTGTTCAGCTCACCGATTTCGACTTGCATGGAAGTAGCCCGAGCGACCTGGTCGCCCTGGAAGACGCGTTGTTTTTCATCAACCGTGTCGAACGCTTTGGTCCGGAAGCACTGTGGCGCTACGACGACGAGGGCGTCACGTTGCTGCATACCTTCGACGATCACGCCGGAGGGTTGACCCGGTTCGGGGACGAGATCGTCTTCTATGCCGACGATGGCATCCATGGACGCGAGCTGTGGGCAACCGACGGCGAGACAGTGCGATTGCTGGCCGACATCAATGTCGGAGCCGCCGCTTCCTATCCGCAACGGTTCTTCGGGTTTGGCGACGAACTGCTGTTTAACGCCGCGGCGCGGTCGAACGACACGGAGCTCTTTGCCTATGACGGCGATACCGTGCGGCAGGTTGCCGAGATCAATCCCGGTCCGGCTGCCTCGGTGCCGCATGACCACGTCCTATTCGACGACATGGTGGTCTTCGTCGCCTCCGAGGCCAGCGTCGGGAGTGAACTTTGGTACTACGACGGCGAAGCCGTTGGCTTGCTGGCGGACGTGCTGCCGGGCGACGGCCAGGGCAACTCGTCCAGCCCACGCCACCTCACGGTGTTTCAGGACCAACTGTATTTCGCCGCGTGGTCGCCCGAGACCGGCAACGAGCTCTGGCGACTCTACTACGACGATAGCATCGTCGTGGAGCCGGCGGACGAGCCGGCGCCGGAGGAGACCGCCGAGCCCGTGGTCGAGGACGCCGGGCGAATGATCGGCGGCGACGACCGCGACGACTTTGCTGGCGGCGACGGCGAGGACTGGGCCTGGGGGTTGGGCGGCGACGACTCGCTGGATGGCGGCGCCGGCGGCGATCATCTGTATGGCAATCGCGGCGACGACTGGATCGGCGGCGGCGAGGGCGACGACGTCGCGCGCGGCCATGTCGGCAACGATGCGCTGGAGGGTGGTGCCGGGGCCGACGAGTTCTACGGCGGTGGCGACGACGACGGCCTGCTCGGCGGCGAGGGCGACGACGAGTTGAACGGCAACTCTGGCAGCGACCTGATCGCCGGCGGCGCTGGCGACGACATCGTGCGCGGCCAGGGCGGCCCGGACCTGCTGCTCGGCGACGCCGGGAACGACACGCTGGTCGGCCACCAGGGCTTCGACACGCTACGCGGTGGCGCCGGTGACGACGTGTTGATCGGCGGCATGGCGGACGACAGCCTGACCGGTGGCGCCGGCGCCGACGTATTCGCCTTCGGTGCCGATGCGGGCACCGACACGATCACCGACTTCGAGCAGGGCGTCGACCGCCTGGGCTTCGACGGCCTCGCAGGCTTCGCCGCACTGGAGATCACCGTCGTCGACGGCGGTACCCAAGTCTCGTTTGCCGGCACCACTGTTATGGTCGTCGGCGTCGACAGCCTCGTGGCGGCCGACTTCGGTCTCTGAGCCGCCATCGCCTTCGGTCCGTCCCGCCGGGTACAATGACCGGATGGGAAACGAGCCGAAGCGTCTGATCGTCGGCATCACCGGGGCGTCTGGGGTGATGTATGGCGTGCGTTTGTTGCAGCTGCTGCGCGAGACCGACATCGAGACGCACCTGGTGATCTCGCAGTCCGGCGAGCTCACGCTGGCCTACGAGACCGACTTGAAGCCTGCCGACGTTAAGGCGCTGGCCGACAAGGTCTATCCGATCCGCGATGTGGCGGCGGCGATCTCGTCCGGCTCGTTCCGGACCATGGGCATGATCGTGGCGCCGTGCTCGGTGCGCTCCATGTCGGCGATCGCCAGCGGCGTCACCGACACGCTGCTGACCCGTGCCGCCGACGTGGTGCTGAAGGAACGGCGCCGGCTGGTGCTGATGCTGCGCGAGACGCCGCTGCATACTGGGCATCTGCGCTCGCTGACCGCGCTGTCGGAGATCGGCGCCATCGTCTACCCGCCGGTGCCGGCCTTCTACGCCAAGCCGGAAAGCCTCGACGACATGGTCGACCACACCGTCGGCCGCGTCCTCGACCTGTTCGACATCGACCTCGGTATCGTGAAGCGCTGGCCGGACGAGGCGCGCTGATGCGTCTGCGTACCAAGGTTATCGGGTTGGTCGTGATCGTCGGCGCGGTCGTCGCCGGGATATCACTCCTGTTTGGCGAGCAGGCGGAGTTGCCGGTCAGCGCCGGCATCGGCCCGGACCCGACCCTGCCGGAACCGAAGCGCACCCTGATCCCGACGGTGAAGGTCGCGCCGGCGGTCGGCTGGCCGCCGAAGGCGAAGCCGGCGCCGGCCGACGGGCTCCAGGTGAACGCCTTCGCCGACAAGCTCGATCACCCGCGCTGGCTCTACGTGCTGCCGAACGGCGACGTGCTGGTCGCCGAGACCAACGCGCCGGCCAAGGACCCCGCCGGGCTCGTCGGGTGGATCGAGAAGCAGGTGATGGATCGGGCCGGTGCCGGCGTCCCGAGCGCCGACCGCATCACCTTGCTGCGCGACGCGGACGGCGACGGCGTGGCGGAGATGCGCGAACGCTTCCTGCAGAACTTGCATTCACCGTTCGGGATGGCACTGGTCGGCGGTCACCTCTACGTCGCCAACACCGACGCCGTTGTGCGCTTCCCTTATACCGAGGGTCAGGTGGCGATCCAGGCCGAGGCGGAACGGGTCGCGCCGCTGCCGGCCGGGCCCAACAACCGGCACTGGACCAAGAGCCTGGTCGCCAGCGCCGACGGTGCGAAGCTCTATGTCGGCGTCGGCTCCAACAGCAACGTCGCCGAGAACGGGATGGACCAGGAGGAGATGCGCGCGGCGATCCTGGAGATCGATGTCGCCAGCGGCGCGACGCGCATCTTCGCCAGCGGCCTGCGCAATCCCGTCGGCATGGACTGGGAGCCGGAGACCGGCGGACTCTGGACCGCGGTCAACGAGCGCGACGAGCTCGGCTCCGACCTGGTGCCCGACTACATGACCTCGGTGCAGAACGGCGGCTTCTACGGCTGGCCGTGGAGCTACTACGGCGACCGGGTCGATACCCGCGTGGAGCCGGCGCGGCCCGACATGGTCGCCAAGGCGATCAAGCCGGACTACGCGCTGGGCCCGCACACCGCGTCGCTGGGCCTCGCCTTCACCGACGGCAACAGCTTGCCAGCCCGCTTCGCGTCTGGCGCATTTGTCGGCCAGCACGGTTCGTGGAACCGCAACCCGCCGAGCGGTTACAAGGTGATCTTCGTGCCCTTCGCCGGCGGCAAGCCGGCCGGCCAGCCCGAGGACGTGCTGACCGGCTTCCTTGGCAAGAATGGCGAGGCGCTGGGCCGTCCCGTCGGCGTCGTCATCGACAAGCGCGGCGCGTTGCTAGTCGCCGATGACGTCGGCAACGTGATCTGGCGCGTCAGCTCCCCTTGAACACCGGCTTGCGCTTCTCGTGGAAGGCTTCGACGCCTTCCAGGAAGTCGTCGGAGGTGCGCAGCCGGCTGTAGCAATGGCCTTCCATTTCGATGGCCAGCGACAGCGTCGCGTCCTCGGTGTCGTTCAGCAGCTTCTTCGCCGTCCGCTGGGCCAGCGGCGCGAAGCCGATCAGCTCCGCGACCAGCGCGTCGGTCGCCTTCTCCAGCTCCGCGTCCGGCACCATCTCGGTCGCGATGCCCCAGTCGACCGCCTGCTGCGCCGGGATGCGCCGCGAGCGCATGACGATGTCCTTGGTCCGGGTGATGCCGACGATCTTCTGCAGCCGCGCCGAGCCGCCCGAGCCCGGGATTTGCCCCAGCCGCTGTTCCGGCAGGGCGTACTGGCAGGTCTCCGAGACGATGCGGAAGTCGCATGCCAGCGAGATCTCGAAGCCGACGCCGAAGGCGAAGCCGCGATTGGCGGCGATCACCGGCTTCTTGCAGCGCGTCGGCGCGGCGATGTTGTCGGCCAGCCGTGAGACGTGCTCCGGCGTCGCCTCCACGAAACCCTTGATGTAGCCGCCCGACGAGAAGTTCTCGCCCTCCGCGCGCAGCACGATCACGCGCACCCGGTCGTCCTCGTCCAGCGCCTCGAAGCAGGCGCGCAGCTGGTCGCGCTGCGGCATCGTGATGACGTTGAACGGCGGTCGGTTGAGGACGATGTCGCCGCGCTGCTGCTCGGCATCGATGGTGACGGAAAAGCCGTCCAGGTCCTGGAAACGGGGATCGTCGGACATGCGGGTTACTCCTGTTCTTCGAGTTGGTACTCGCCGGCGACCAGCAAGCGGCGGAGCAGCTTGCCGACGGGCGATTTCGGGATCTGTTGGACGAAGACGTAGCGGCGCGGGCGTTTGAAGTTGGCCAGGCCCGAGTCGCGGCAATGTTGGTCCAGCGCGGCTTCCGCCACCGGCTCGCGGCGCTGGATGAAGGCAGTGACGATCTTGCCCCAGCGTTCGTCGTCGGTGCCGACGACGGCGACCTCCGACACCGCCGGGTGCAACGACAGGCAGCTCTCGACCTCGACCGGCGAGACGTTTTCTCCGCCGGTGATGATCATGTCGTCAGCGCGCCCGGTGACGAACAGGTCGCCGTCGGCGTCGAAGTAGCCGGTGTCGCCGGTGAAATACCAGCCGTCGCGCAGCGCCTTTTCGTTCGCCTCCGGGCGGTTGTGGTAGCCCTCGAAGGACTCGTCGGAAGCGAGCGTGGCGATGATCTCGCCTTCCTCGCCGGGCGCGGCAAGCTCGTTGGCCGAGGCGGCACCGAGCTTCACCACCCGGATGCGCTGGTTGAAGCCGGCACGGCCGGCCGAACCTGGCTTGGCCGGGGCGTCGGCATCGATGGTGAAGGTGTAGATTTCCGAACTGCCGTAATGGTTCACGAACAGCTCCGGCTTGAACGCCTCGGCAAGCGTCTTCAGAAGCCCGTCGGTCATCGAGGCGCCGGCGAAGCCCAGCTTGCGCACCGACGACGTGTCCGTCCCAGCGAAGCGCGGGTGGTGTACCAGGTCGTGATAGAGCGTCGGCACCAGGTACAGGTTGGAGATCTTCTCCGCCTCGATCAGCGCCAGCGCACCCTCCACATCGAAGCGCGGCAGGCAGACGAAGACGCCGTTGATGATCGACATCGATAGCAGCGAGCGCACGCCCATCGTGTGGTAGAGCGGCATCACGCCGAGCGTGACCTCGTCGACGCCGTACTGGTTCTGCCCGACATGTGCGATGGCCGCCGCGCGCTCCGCCCGGTGCCGGCGCGGCACGCCCTTCGGCCGCGAGGTCGTGCCGGAGGTGTAGAGCATCACCGATAGGTCCTCTGGCGTCGCGCGCGGCGCGATGCCGCCCGCGTCGCCGGCCAGCAACTCGGCGAAGGCGATGTCGCGTCCGTCGCCGACGAAGACACGCGGCAGGTCCTTGGCACCGGTGGACTGCGCCACCTCGTCGGCCACCACCGGCTCGTAGACGATGGCCTTCGCGTCGGCGTCTCGGATGGCGTAGTCGATCTCGTCGGCCTTGGCGCGCCAGTTCAGCGGCGTGATGACGACGCCAGCGAGTTGACAGGCCCAGTGC